>JAKONH010000634.1 GCA_022702045.1 Spirosomataceae bacterium | reverse complement strand
CGCGAATAGCATGTACCGCGTCTAGGCGCAGTGCATCGATGTGAAAATCGCGAAACCACATCAACACGTTTTCGATCACATACTGCCGGACGCCTTCGCTGTCGGGACCATCGAAATTGATGGCATCGCCCCAGGGTGTCCGGTGGCGGTTGGTGAAATAAGGGCCGTAGCTGGAAAAATAGTTGCCCTCCGGTCCCATGTGGTTGTACACCACGTCGAGTACCACCGACAGCCCACGCGCGTGGCAGGCATCGACCAGTTGCTGAAGGCCTTGTGCCCCGCCGTAGGAATGCTGCACCGCGAACGGACACACGCCGTCGTATCCCCAGTTGCGGTTGCCGGGGAACTGCGCAATCGGCATCAATTCGATGGCGTTTACGCCTAGATCGACGAGGTGATCGAGTCGGGCGGCAATACCAGCAAACGTACCTTCCGGTGAAAACGTACCGGTATGTAATTCGTAGAACAGGTAATCGTCGAGGGCAGGATTTTGCCAGTTCTGATCGGTCCAGTCAAACACCGTCGGGTCGAACGCCCGGGAGGGGCCGTGTACGCCCTGCGGTTGCGCCAGCGAGGCTGGGTCGGGCAGGTGTCGGCCGTCGAGTGCGATCCGGTACAGGTCGCCGGGATGGAGGTGACGGATTGCCGTATGCCAGTAACCGTTCATGGCCGGTTCCAGCGGTAGTACTTCGCTCGTGGTTTCCAACACCAGTTGAACCGTGGCTGCGGTGGGCGCCCAGACCTGTACAGTGGCCGTCTCGTCTGGCCCGAACGATACGCCCAGTGTCCGCCGGGCGATGGGTACTTCTGTCATAACGTGTAGCCCAGACGTCCACATCTGGAGGCCGTCAGGCCGGTTAGTCCAATCGATAAGCTACTTCGGCCGCTGGTGCGCCCGTCCAGACGTGGACATCTGGGCTACTTTACGAAACCGCTACCGGCTCGGCATGTTTGACCGATCTGGAAACAGCCCAGAGGCCAAGCGTGGTAATCAGGCCGTTCAGCAGCAATCGTTCGAAGCCAAACTGGTAGCCACCGAACCAGGCTGCTGAGTTCTGATTGATGATGAACGTCAGCACCGGTGAGGCCAGGCAAATCCACGGAACAAAGCGGTCGACGACGGGGCGCTGACTGAAAATGCCGAAGGCGTACAGGCCCAGCAGGGGGCCGTAAGTGTAGCCTGCGATGTCGAAAACGGCCGTGATCACTTCCTTGCTGTTGAGTTGCCGGAACAAGATAATAACCACGTAGAACAACAGCGAGAAACCGATGTGGACAATGTGCTTGATACGGGCGCGTTCGGTCTCGGGTCGGGCTTCAACGTTCATGAAATCAATGCAAAACGACGTTGTCAGTGCCGTCAGGGCTGAGTCGGCACTGGCATAGGTCGCGGCTGTAATACCCAGCAGGAACGTGATGCCGACCAGCGGGCCGAGATGGTTCAGAGCCAGCAGCGGATACAGATCGTCGGTACGTTCGGGAATGGCAATGCCTTCGCGACCGGCGTAGATGTACAGCAACACGCCCAGGCACATAAACAGAAAGGTCACGATAACCATTGTGATTGTGAACCAGAACATGTTTTTCTGCGCTTCACCAATGTTTTTGCAGGTCAGGTTTTTCTGCATCAGATCCTGATCCAGCCCCGTCATCACGATGGCAATGAAAATCCCCGAGATAAACTGCTTATAGAAATTTTTTGGGTCGTTGGCGTCCCAGAAGAAGATAGTTGAGTTGGGACTGGCTTTGATCGAACCGATCAGTTCACCGAATGAGAAATGCAGCTCCTGCGAGATCAGTGCGATCGTCAGCACCACGGCCGACACCAGGAAGATGGTTTGTAGGGAATCGGTCAGGATAATCGTTTTGACGCCCCCCTTGAAGGTGTACACCCAGATCAGGCCGATGGTGATCAGCACCGAGACTTCAAACGGAATGCCCAGTGCGTTGAAAATGGCCAGTTGCAGCACGTTGGCTGCTACATAAAGTCGAACCGCCGATCCCACCGTTCGGGCGAGCAGGAAGAAGCCCGCGCCCGTCTTGTACGACCAGTAGCCAAAGCGCTTTTCGAGGTACCCATAAATGGAAATCAGGTTAAGCCGGTAATAAAGCGGCATTAGCACCGTGCCGATGACAAGGTAGCCGATAATGTAGCCTAGTACGACCTGAAAATACGAAAAACCGATTTTGCCGACCGCCCCCGGCACTGAAATAAACGTGACGCCCGACAACGACGTACCGATCATCCCGAAGGCCACCAGCCACCAGGGCGACTGCCGGTTGGCGGTAAAAAACGTAGTTGTATCGGCCCCACGGGCAGTGTAAAAAGAAACGGCGACCAGCAGCCCAAAATAAGCGATTAGAATGAGCAGCGCGAGGGTGGGATTCATGGGCAACAAAGCAACTTTATAGGGGCGAAAACGGTTATTTTAACAGATCGTTACCCGTTTCGTAAACTGCCCGGTTTGGCGTAAATTTGCTAAATAAACACGATTTTAGGTCCCATGCAACCTTTTGAAGAAAGCGAAGTAGCCCTGCTGGAAGACGTGGTGGAAACCGACGTTCATAACCTGGTCGTTTTCAATGACGACGTCAATTCATTCGATCACGTGATCGACACGCTGATGGATGTATGCGCCCATACGCCCGAACAGGCCGAGCAATGTACGCTCCTAATTCATTATAAGGGTAAATGCACGGTCAAAAACGGTTCGTGGGATGAGTTAGTACCGATGCGCAACGAGATCTGCCGACGCGGCATCAGCGCAGAGGTGTTGAATTAATCTTGAATGATGGATTGATTGACTGATAGAGTTGGCTGACAAGCAATTATCTATTCATTCTTTAATTCCGTCATTCGATCAATCTATCACTCGACAAGCTTGGAATATCCATCGAAGTTAATAGAAGACGCGGTCAACGAGGTGGCTAAACTGCCGGGTATCGGTAAGAAAACAGCCCTGCGGCTTGTGCTTCACCTGCTCAAGCGCGACGAAGAGCAGACCGAAACGCTGGCGACGAGCCTGAAAGCCATGCGTACGGGGGTGCAATATTGTCGCAAATGCCACAACCTGTCTGACAACGAGCTGTGTTCGATCTGTGCCAGCAATAAACGCGATCAGTCGATTATCTGCGTGGTGGAAGATACGCGTGACGTATTGGCAATCGAAAATACGGCGCAATATAAAGGGTTGTACCACGTACTGGGTGGTATCATCTCTCCCGTCGAAGGAGTCGGCCCCAGCGATTTGCAGATCGATTCGCTTGTCGACCGGCTGAAAGGGGCTGAAGCAGAGCAGGTCAAGGAAATTATTCTGGCGATCAGCCCGACGATGGAGGGCGACACAACGGCGTTCTACCTGCAAAAGCGCCTACGGCCGTTTAAGCTGAAAATTTCGACTATCGCCCGGGGGGTACCCATCGGGGGTGACCTCGAATACGCCGACGAAGTGACACTCGGTCGCAGTATTCTCAGCCGTATCGCGTACGATTAAGAGGTTTCGGCAGGATCACAGCCGGACCGCGCCACGGTGACCGCCGGGCAGACGTACAGGCTTTGCGCCGGGTTGAAACCCGGCGTTTTTTATTGTAGTGTCGTGTATGCAGCCGAGACGAAG
>JAKONH010000602.1 GCA_022702045.1 Spirosomataceae bacterium | reverse complement strand
AGGCATCATTGCTGACGCATGTAGAGACGCGAAGGGTCGCGTCTCTACATGTCAAAAATTCAAGTTGACGCCCAGCGTGTACGTGCGGGGAACTGGGTAGTTCGACAGGTCGACGCCCTGACTTAGGTTACCTCCGTCGCCGTCGCCGGCGTTGTTGCCACTGGTTTCCGGGTTAGGGCCACCCCAGTAGTTGGTGAAGACATACACCTGCTGAATCGACGCGTACGCCCGTGCCGATTTGAAGAAGCGGTTGAGCGGACCGAAGGTGTAACCCACCGTGATGTTCTTGATCGTGAAGTACGAGGCATCAGCCAGAAACTGACTACTGTTCCAGTCGCGCTCGACGCCGGTGAAGTTGCCCCCTCCGTTGGTGACACCGAACTGACCAGCGCCCGGCGTGATAACCCGTCCGTCGCTGCCGACCCGGAACCGATCTTTCACGCCCGCTACCAGGTTGAACACACCGTCGAGGTTGGCTGTGCTGTACAGGTGACGAACCCAAAGCTGATTGCCATATGAACCCGACCCAACAATCGACGCGTCGAAGTTGCCGTAGCGGAAGGTGTTGGTAAGGCCATAGACGAATTTCGGAAATGGATTGCCGATGATGGCCCGGTCGTCGGCATCACCGCCGTAAGTAATTACCCCGTCGCCGTTGACATCCCTGAACTTGATCGTTCCCACAGCTGAGCGACCCGGAATGATGGGCGAGCTGGCCAGGTCCTGCGCGTTTTGGTAATAGCCTTCCTTGACCATGCCATAAAACTGTCCGAATGGCTGACCAACCTGCGTAATGTGGAACGAACCGTAGACGCGGTCGATGCCCGGCGCCAGCGCAACGACCTGATTGCGATTAAACGAGATATTGGCGTTGGTCGTCCACTGAAGCCTACCCGTCGTGTTTTTGCTCGTCAGCGAGAACTCGTGCCCCCAGAATTTTATTTCGCCGATGTTATCGCTGTAGCTCGTGAAGCCCGACTCCTGCGGAATCTGTACGGCATAGAGCAGGTTGGTCGTGCGCTTGGTATAGAAATCGTATACGAACTGAATCCGGTCGTTGAACAAACCCAAGTCCAGACCCAGGTCGAACTGCCGGGTTGTTTCCCAGCCCAGGTTGGGGTTTGCCAACGAGGTGGGTGCTGCACCCGATGCGACATTGCTGCCGAAAACGGCGTTAGCGGTATTGTCGAGCAGTGCGTATTGGGTATAGTTGCCGATGTTGTTGTTGCCGATGATCCCGTAACTGGCGCGAACTTTAGCGAACGAGACCGCCGGAACAGGCTTCAGGAATTCCTCGTCCGATAGTACCCAACCCAGTGAGGCCGAGGGAAACGTACCCCAGCGATTCGCCGAGCCAAAGCGCGACGATCCATCCGTACGAATAGCCGCTGTTAGCAGGTATTTACCTTTGTAGTTATAGGTCAGCCGCGACAGATAGGACGTTAGCGCCCATTGATTGACGCCACTGCTCGTACCGCCCCTATTAATGTTCAGACCGCCCTGAATAGTCGGAATCTGGTCGTTGGCGTAGGTGTCGGCCTGTATACGGGTGACGTCCTGCCGAAATTGCTGATTCGTAAAACCAGCCAGCAGCTCAAAATTATGATCGTTAAAACTCTTTGAATAAGTCGCCAGGTTTTCGTTCAGCCACGACACATTATCCAGACTTTGCCGGATCGATACGGCCGTTGTCGGAACGGGGACGTTAATGGCGCTTGTCGCAGTTGAGGGGTTGAAAAACAGGAACTTTGAGTTCAGGTATTCGACGTTGATAGTCGACTTTAGCGTTAAACCAGCAATCGGGCGATATGTGATGTAGGCGTTGCTCAGCAGGTTGATGTTGCGTGTTTCGTTGGTAAGATCCCGGGCTGCCCGTACCCAGTTCGGATAATCAAAGATGTTTCCTGTGCTACCCGGAAAGCGGTTGAACCGGGTTAGGTCGCCGTTCGAATCATAGATCGGCATGACGGGCCAGGTGTGTAGTGCGTTGAACAGGATACCCGTGCCCCGGTCGCCGTCGGTTCGAGGTGTATTGTCGAACACATAGGAGGGAGCCACATTGAACCCCACCGAGACCTGATCCGACAGGTTATAAGTAGAATTCATCCGGAGCGAGTACCGCTTGTACTTGTTGTTCAGTACGACCCCGTCCTGATTGAAGACACCTGCCACCAGCGATGTGCTGGACCGTTCGCGATTCGAGGATATCGTCAGATTATAGCTCTGAATTGGGGCTACCCGCAGGAGGGCTCCGTACCAGTCGTTGTTTTTGCCTTCGTACTGCGCCGGGTTCTGAAACTCGGTAGGTACCGCCTGCCCCTGATCCTCGTAGTATTCCTTCTTGAATTGCGCAAACTCGACAGCATTCAGCATCTTGATCCGGCCCCGCTGTGGTACCTGCTGCACCCCCGCGAAGGTGTTGAAACTGATGTTGGTCTGCCCGACTTTCCCTTTTTTAGTCGTAACCAGCACTACGCCGTTAGCCGCCCGTGACCCGTACAGCGAGGTCGATGCGGCATCTTTTAGAATTGAAATGTCGTCGATCTCATCGGGATTGAGCTGGGCGATGGTACCGGTTATCGGAAAGCCATCGACTACGTATAGCGGATCACTGCCCGCCGATACCGATACCTGCCCCCGGATGCGAATATTGATACCCTGTCCCGGTTTACCCGTCGTCTGATTGATTTGAACCCCCGCCAGCCGACCCTGTAGTTTCTGCCCAATCTGCGACACGGGCAAGTCTTTGATTTCCTGTGCGCTGACGTTTTGAACGGCGCCGGTGATTTCTTTCTTCAACTGACTGCCGTAGCCAACGACGACGACTTCGTTCAATGTCTGATCGCCTTCCCCCAATGATACCGTCAGTACCTTGTTGGTACCGACCGTTACTTCCTTGGTTTCGTAGCCGACAAAGCTGAACACTAGTACCGACTGAGGACCCGGTACGGCTAGTTTGAAACTGCCCTGCTCGTCGGTTGTCGTGCCTTTCGTACTGCCTTTTACGACTACTGTCACGCCTGGTAAACCGTTGTTTTTTTCATCAACTACCCGTCCCGATATTTCTTCGTCGGCCCGTGCTGTTTTCCGGGTCGTTGATTGCGGGCTGGCTGACCGGGCGGTTAGTGGTTGATTTGTTCCGGACAGATCCCAGCGAGTAAACCTCGAATCTGGGTGCCGTGCCTGTGTCAGATTGGGAACGGAGCCTGCCAGCAGACAGAGTGCTGCCATTGGATAGAGCTTGTTCATGAGGGTCTGGTTTAAGAGTTGGGAACACCCGTCAGCCGCGCTACTCTGGCCGGATGAGTGATCAAATATTGGTCTCACCAGCCGCAGAACTTACCCCTACTTGCCTACTTTTATAATTATTTTGTTATTTATTTTGGTATTTTCTGGTATTGATCGATCGAAATCGCAGTGAGAAATATACCTAGTGTTGTTCAGCAAAAACTACGATAGTCGTACCAGCGTAGCTTCTGTTGGGTGAGCCCGCTTGCATGAACTACTTCCATATATGTACCAGCCCTGCCGATGTTCCCAACAGCGGATCGGCGGTGGGTAGCGATAGGGCCGCAATCGTTTGGTCGGCTTTAGGACGCTCGCCGGGCTGGCCCCGCAACACATCGAAGGTCCGTCCGTTGGGGTAAGCACCCACAACGCCAAAATCGCCCGACGAGCCAAGATTCTGGTGGCCCACGCCAGCTGGAACAATGATAACGTCGCCCGCCTGTACCGACACGGCTTTACCTTTAGACCCGCCTAACTGAACTGTTGCCGACCCGCCGTAAATACCCAGCACCTCATGTGAAATACTGTGGTAATGCAGGTATGAAAAAATGCCGTTACGCCACGAGTTTGTCCAGTTGTTGGCTGCGAAGCGCTGCTCTAGCCACGCTGCACCCGCTGTACCGCGCTCCGAAAAGGCAGCCCGGTACAGTAACAATGGTAGCCGATTGTTCGGAATCTGACCGTCGTCGGCGAAGTGAAAAAGTACTGGCTTTGGGCTGTCGGATTCCATACCTATCAACCTATTTAAAAGGGGGAGACTGACTATAAATTCGGTGCGGTTCATAACTATATGTAATCCTCCTTACTAACCGTGCGGAATTACTGCTATTTACAAATAGCTTGGTGAGCGCTCATTCGCTTGCTCAACGCGCTAATCAAGGGTTGAATACCGGTGGGATCACCGCCTGTGCAAGGCCCCCAAAGTGCCTTGACTTCTCCGGTGTTGGATCGGGCAATGATCCAGGACGCACCAGCATCAGGACAAGTTCTTTCCTCGGCAACCTTTACCTTCCGAAGCGCAGTTGCATCAACGAGCCGGGCTAGCTCATTCCATTCAGCAGTCGAAACGGTGGTTTCACACGTTTTGGCCGATTGATAACTCGGCTTGAATACTTGCTTCTGTGGATATACCGTGACCGTAGTTACCCAGCCTGTAAACCCCAGCAAGGTTCCATACTCAATGGATATAAGATTTTCTGGAGTGACCTGTGGCTCGCGGGAGCAGGCCAACAAAAGCAGTAGGGTAACTGTGGAAAGTGATTGCTTCATCAGCTTCTCATCTATGAGTAGTGTGACTTACCAGTTTAGTAGAATAAGGGTCGCGCTCAATAAAACATACTGATTTCGTCACGTCATAAATACCGATAAAAAAAGCGGAGCCCTAACGACAGGACTCCGCTTTCATAGTTTGCTAAGTTGACTTACAAGCCCCCACGCATATTGTCATCGTCCATGGCAGGATCTGGCTCGGTGCCATCGTTGTTGCCAAGTGAATCGCCGTTGCCGTAGTTGTCGACGTCGGGCTCCATATTTGGGCTACCTGATGCCGCCCCAGTGCCGTTGGTTGCATCGTCCTCGTCGGTTGGTGTGGTGGGCAGTGTCTGCGCATCGCCCGACAGATCGGTAGGATTATACGTTTCGTCCATCATTTGTCCGTCGACGGGTACCTGGGCGGGGCCTCCCGTGTCGGGTCGATACGTCTGGTTTTGCTGACTCAGCATCGCATCTTGGTTTTCACTGTTCATCGTAGCGTTGAGAAAAAAGTTAACTAAAAATTGACTTAGCCCCGGGTAAATACCTCCCACAGCCGGTTGTATAACTTGCGCGAATAGTTAGCGATATCGGAGTGCGAGGCATGAACTAGAAACGGTGCAAAGAAAGTGGCAGCGCCGGGTAGCGGCTCAATCTTTATGGTCCGACCCGTTGTCCAGCGACCAGCTAGCCGACGAATGGAACCCGTTAGCCGCAGACCAGCATCGGGCAGGTCGACGGAGCAGGATTCGGGGTATTGCGCAACAGCCAGTTGTTGCGAGAAATCCTGCAGCCGACTGGCGTCGAACCAGGAAAGCGTAGGTACACTAAATGAGCGATTTGCCCGGCCAGTACGGTAAAGTAAGCCAATAGATAACGACAGTGGTCCGGTCGACGTCGACCGGCGGCTGGAAACCTGTACGTCTAGAACTTCAAGTGGAGCGGTCTCCGAAGCGGTAGTAACTTCTAAAGTCATGCGTCGATGAAAAAGGAACAGCTAGTTAGGCAGCAGACAGTAAGCCGACAAGAAAATCTGTTTGACTGGGCCGTCTATTTAGCCTATGGTAAATGGCCTAACTAGCTGTCTCGACTGTGTGTTTACACGTAGATCATTTTTCGCGTCATTCCGCCATCAACAGTGAAGTTCTGGCCCGTGACGAAGCTGTTTTCGGGCGAAATCAGAAATAAAATCATGCGGGCAATGTCGTCAGCGGTCCCGACCCGCCCGGCCGGATGCTGTTCGTGATCTTCGGGAGAGAGGTCGTCGGGTTTCGATTTAGCTTTCTTCAGGGCCGACACGTCGATCCAGCCGGGGCTGATGCAATTAACGCGAATCGACGGTCCAAGGCTGACAGCCAGTGAGTGGGTCAGCGACAGAATTGCTCCTTTCGAGGCTGAGTAAGCGAACGTATCCGGCTCCGACTGGAACGCCCGGGTCGAACACATATTGATGATACAGCCTTTTTGCGAAGCAATGGCCGGGGCACAGTGCTTGGCGCACAGAAAAGTGCCGGTGAGGTTGGTGCCGATCACCCTATTCCATTCGTCCAGCGTCAGCTTGTCGATTGGCTTGCGCGTCATCTGAGCGGCATTATTGATTAGTACGTCGATCTGACCGAAATGGCTCAGCGTCTGATCGACGGCTTTTTTTACGTTGACTTCACTGGATACATCGCAGGAGACAAACAGAAGCTGCGACGAAGATGCCTTAAAGGCGTCCCGCATTTCTGCCAGTGCTTCGGTGTCGGCTTCCCAGACGGCCACCCGGTAGCCGTGCGTAATTAGGTACTGTGTCGTCACCCGGCCGATTCCCTGGCCTCCTCCGGTAATGATAGCTGTTTTCATAGATGTGTTGGGTAAGCGTAAAGGCCAAACTATGTGTATCCGTAACACTGACCGATACCGGGTGGTTATGAAACCGGTATCGTTTCGCCATCGGCTTCAGTTAGCTACGGGTACATAACAGGCGTAGAACTGGTAACGTCATTTCACCAAAAGTCGTATGTAGCGCTGCCGAACGATGCGGCCATACACAATCGATCATAGCATGCTTCAGATTGCCTACTCACCGGTGTACCGGCTTCGGCTACCCGAAGGACACCGGTTTCCGATGCTTAAATATGAACTGATACACGAACAGCTTCTCTATGAAGGCACCTGCACCGACGCCAATTTTTTCGCTCCTCAACCTGTCGACGACCGCTGGGTACTAGGCGTACATACAGCCGACTATGTACAGCAACTTAAAACGCTGACCGTGCCGGCGGAGATGGTACGCCGAATTGGCTTTCCACTGACGGCTGAGCTAATCGATCGTGAATGGATTATTACGCAGGGAACGATCGACTGCACGCAGATTGCCCGCCAGGACGGTGTTGCGATGAACGTCGCCGGCGGGACCCACCACGCGTTTCCCGGCCGGGGCGAAGGGTTTTGCATGCTCAACGACGTGGGTGTAGCTGCACATTATTTACTCGAAACAGGGCAAGTCCGGCAGATTCTGGTGATTGATCTGGATGTGCACCAAGGAAATGGTACGGCAGCTATGTTTCAGCATGAGCCGCGTGTCTTCACGTTTAGCGTTCATGGAAAAGACAATTATCCATTGCGAAAAGAACAGTCTGACCTGGATGTCGAGCTACCTACCGGTACTGCTGACGAGCTGTATCTGAACACACTCTACGATACGTTACCCAAACTCATTGATCGCGTACAGCCCGACTTCCTATTCTACGTGTCGGGAGTCGATATTCTGGCGTCTGACCGACTAGGTAAGATGGCGGTTAGCCGGGACGGTTGTCAGCAACGCGACCGGTTCGTGTTCGAGCAGGCGATCCAGCGAAATCTTCCGATTACTGTCTCGATGGGGGGTGGCTATTC
>JAKONH010000589.1 GCA_022702045.1 Spirosomataceae bacterium | reverse complement strand
TTCTCCGGATTCTGACTGGAATACACGATGAGGGCTTTGCTTTCCCGGAGGTACGACTCGATTTTGCCCTGTTCCGGCGACGGAACGCCCTCAACCAGCGCTACATAGGTGCGTTGCCGGATGGTTTCGTTCCAGGTTTCCTGCATCAGCCGTTGCACGCGCTCACTGCGGGCAAACATCATAACGCCCGAGGTCTCGCGATCGAGCCGGTGAATGATGAAGATGCGGCTTTTCGGGTTTTCCTGCTTGACGTAGCTGCTCAGAATGCTGTAAGCCGTGTGGTCGCGCTGCTTCTCCGTCGCCATAGACAGAATGCCCGACTGCTTGTTAATGACGATCAGGTGCTGATCTTCGTACAGGATCGTCAGGCCACGAAACTGCGCCGTGCGGGGCGCCCGGGTAGCCGCAATGGTCACTGTCTGACCGGGACGGAGGGGCTGGTTGAACTGCGTATATACCCGCCCGTCGATTTTGACCTGCTGGTTGCTGAGCAATGATTTGATATTATTACGATTCTTATGGGGCAGGCTGCTGATCAGAAACTGCATCAGTTCGGTCGGCTCCTGAACAGTTAGGTGCTGATCGACGCGCTGCCCACGCGGGCGGTGTTCCCGCTCTGGCTTCTCCGGTAGATTGTCGTCTTCTTCGTCGTCGTAGTAAGTATCCTCCATGCGGCAAAGGTACGGTATAGTTTGTAGAGACGCGACCCTTCGCGTCTCACCGCCGGAAGGTATTGCCACCGTGGCGCGGACCGTCGCGTCTCTACTGGTAGCTACCGACTATTTCCCCAACCACTCCTTAAACTCCGTCATGCGGTCGCCACTGACGAATACATCGTGACGGGGGCGGGGGAGGAGGTCGAGTTTAAGCTTGCCCGCTGAATACGAATGGATGGTCTGAATGGCAGACAGCGATACCAGGTACTGCCGGTTGACCCGGAAGAACTGCCGGGGATTGAGCAATTGAACCAGCTTGTCGAGGCTGTAATCGACGGGTAGGTTCATGCCATCTTTCGTGGACAGGAACACAACTCGCTCTTCCAGAAAGAAGTAAGCAATGTCGGGCGTTTCGATGCTGCGGATTTTCGTGCCGACCGAAATCATAAACCGGTCTTTGTAGTCCGCAGGCTGCGATTTTCCGAGCAGACTCAACAGCGTTTCCAGGTCCGGCGCGGTAGGAGCCGACTGCCCGAATTGCTGTTTGAGGGTCTTGAATTTATTGATAGCAGCTGCCAGCTCGTCGAAGTTGATGGGCTTGAGCAGGTAATCGATACTATTGACCTTGAATGCCTGAATCATGTACTCGTCATAGGCGGTCGTGAAAATAACAGGGGTTGTCAGCTTCGTCTGTTCGATAATGCGGAACCCAAGATCATCTTCGAGGTGAATGTCCATGAAGACCAGATCCAGCGGTTCGTGGGGCGCCCGTAGCCAGGTAACGGCTTCGGCCACCGACGGAATATGAGCCAGCACGTGAATCGATGGGTCGTACTTACGCAGCAGGGTTTCGAGTCGATTAGCGGTTAGGTTCTCGTCTTCAATAATCAGTACGTTCATAGGCGTGATGGTGGGGCAGGCTAGGCTAGCAGCGGAATCTTGACGACAAAATTGCCGTTGCTTTCGCCCACCCAAACCGGATGTTTGGTAAGCAAAGCGTAACGGGTAACGATATTCTGCAGCCCGACGCCGGTGGAGTGTTCCACCTGCGGGCGGGGTTGCAGGTTGTTCTGAATGACCAGGCACTCGCCTTCCTGACCGATACGGATCGTCAGCGGCTCGCGGGTCGACATGCGGTTGTGCTTGACGGCATTTTCGACCAGCAGTTGCAGTGTCAGCGGGGCAATGCTATAGCGGGTCTGATCGCTTTCCGGTACGTCGATCACCACGTCGAATTTGTTTTCGAAGCGGATATTCAACAGAAAGCGATAGGCCTGGATAAAATCGAGTTCGGTTTTGAGCAGCACACGCTCGTTGTCTTTCTGTTCCAGCAGGTACCGGTACGCCCGCGACAACTGATCGATAAACTTCTCCGACAAGTCGGCGTCGGCGTGCACCAGCGACGACAGGATGCTCAGGCTATTGAACAGAAAATGCGGGTTAACCTGACTTTTCAGGGCGGCAAACTGTGCCGTCACGTTTTCCTTCTCCAGCCGTTCGGCCTTTACTTCTACATCTTCCAGCCGACGATAGGCGCGTCGGTTGGCCGCCAGGTAAAAGGCCGACAGCATGGCCATGACAGTCAGCGCATTATTTGCCCGTCGACGCTGATCCCGACCTTCCTGCCGCATCCGTTCCTCGGTTTGGGTCAGCGTCCGCCGGGGTTGCGTCCGGTACGTGACGATGTGGGATTCGAGGTAGCCGTCGAGCGTATGCCAGACGATGGAGAAGCCGAAATTGAACGCGACCGCCATCATGCTGGCGATGGCTACAGTCCCCAACTGAGCTGGTATTTTAAATTCAATTAGAAACCCCTCACCGAACCAGACGGAGAAGAAGCGCCGGTGAATCCATTCCGAAATACCGATCCAGACGAAGAAGAGCAGCACGAACAGCACAAATTCCATGACGAAAAAGGGCAGACGCGTCAGTTTGAGCGCCCAGGCCGGGTTCGACAGGTTGATGTACAGCCGTAATGGCCAGTATACAGCAAACACGCTGAGGGCGAGTTGCCAGCGTTGCTTACTGGTTAGCTGATACGGCGGGCGGGTCTTCTGGTTCACAATCAAAGCTAATTGACGGTCGGCTGGAACAAAAGCAAATCGCGCGGAACGCCAATTTCGACGCTACGAATGACGGTTTGTCGTTTGCGGATTCCGCTACGTCGGTTGTAGTTTGCCACCCGGTAGTCAGGCATCTGACCAATTTGTTGAGTAAGCGGATGATTTGGCTACCGAAGCCATACATAAACACGCCATGCGCCAGTACCTCCCCCTCGTTTGCCTGACCTTACTGATGGGCTGCGGTTCATCGTCGACAAAGCAGCAGTCGCCCGCAGAAACCGAACAGAAAGCCCCTGATTATCCATTCGCCTACCAGCTTACCAGGCCCGCCAGTGTCGCGAAGCTGCCCAAAAAGCTGGAAGAAGTGTCTGGATTGACTTACTATAAAGACGGAAAACTCCTTTGCATTCAGGACGAGGCCGCTGCCGTCTATGTGTTTGACACCCGGACGGGTAAGGTAATCGAAGACATCGACTTTGGTGGCTACGGCGATTTTGAGGGAGTTGAATACGTCAACGGCGATATATACGCGCTGGAGAGCAACGGGATGCTATCGCGGTTTGAGCCGAGGTCGTTGCGCATCGCCCGTAGCGATATCGGTATTCCTAAGAAAACGGAGGTCGAAGGATTGGGCTATGATCCGAAAGCCAAGCAGTTGCTGATTGCGGTTAAAAAAGGCAGCACCGGCTCCAGCGACAAAGCCGTTTATACGTACGATCTGACCCGAAAAACGGTATACAAGGCTTTGAATATAAGCGACGTTCAACTGACCGAAGCGGGTATTGATCCCAGCAGTTACAAGCCGTCGGGAATTGCCGTGCACCCAATTACGGGCGACTGGTACATCATCACCTCCGCTGGTCACCGGTTGCTCATTATCGATAGGCAGGCAAAAATCCGCTACAACGAACCCCTTGATCCAGCGCTCTTCCGGCAGCCCGAAGGCATCTGCTTCGCCCCCAACGGTGATTTGTACATTGCCAGTGAAGGCAAAGGAAAGAAAGCCGAAATCCAGTCTTTTTCGTACCGGAAATAACGAGTTTTTCTGTCATTCCGCGCCTGCGAGGGTTCTTCGTTACTAGCTGATCGAATTGCCTGTTACCGACGATGCCTCGCAGGCGCGGGATGACAAAAGAAAAAAGGCCGGTAGTGGTGTCAGCCTCAAATCAACATACGCTAACACACCCTACTGAGCCGAGTCGGTTTTGGAGGCAGTCGGTAAAACGGCGACGTCACGTTCGCGCTCCGTCTGCTCGACGTACACCGCGTT
>JAKONH010000632.1 GCA_022702045.1 Spirosomataceae bacterium | reverse complement strand
AACCTGACAGAAATTGACGTCGACAACCGGGTAGGGAATCACTTGGGCTCTATCGATGTCGGGGCTGACATCAACATCGGATCGTTTAACCTGCTTATGTACCGACAGAGTCTGGTCGAGTCGGGATCGATTTTTTACCTGACCAGCATCGCCGATGGATTGAACGGTATCCGGCTCCGTAACAACCGACCAGGCGATGGTTTTCTGACCGTCGACAATGTGCTGTTCGAGCTATTCTATTCGAAAAGCCAGGGTGGTCCGGAATTCGTTATCAATGACCCCCAACGGCGGGGTAAGGTCAACTATTTTAACCACGGTCAGTATCAGGACGGATGGATTTATGAGAATCATACGATCGGTACGCCGTTTCTAACGCCACAAACCGATGCGCGGCCTGGCCTGCGTACCGGACGGGCTATTGTTAATAACCGGGTGGCGCTGTGGCACGGCGGTCTGTCGGGGCGGCTGGCGCAACGGGTACAGTGGCAGATGAAACTGTCGTACAGCCAGAACCTGGGCACGTACGACTTCCCATATCCAGCCAACACCAACCAGTTTTCGGGTATTCTCTCGGCCGGCGCACCGCTGACGCTGCCCGTGCTGGGCGACTGCGATCTGTCGGCATCGGTCGCTTACGATCAGGGAAAACTGTTTTATAACTCAACCGGTTTTTTCGCCAGCCTGCGTAAAACCGTGCGTATGCGTCGCCAGGCTACGAGCGCCAGTAGCCCCTGGCGGATGCCAACCCGGTAGAGACGCGACCCTTCGCGTCTCACCGCCGGATGGTATGGTCGCCGGATGGTATGATCGCCGGATGTCGACCTGGTAGTGACGCGATCACACCATCGGCCACCTGGCTTTCGCGTCTCATATCCGGAAGTTTTTACGGCAAGCTGGTATTGCTTACGCGTGCTGAGCCGCAATCCTTTGCGGCTCTACATACTACACATAGCCAATGAAAAAAATCCTGATTATCGAAGACGACCGGCGCATTGCGCAGAACATCAGCCGGGGGCTTCAACAGGAAGGCTACGCAACAGAGGTCGTTTACGAGGGTATCAATGGGCGGCAGATGGCGCTGCAACCCGGCGTCGACCTGCTGATTCTGGATATCAACCTGCCGGGAATCAATGGGTTCGAGGTCTGCCGTTCGGTGCGGGCCGAACGACCCCATCTGCCCATCGTCCTGCTGACGGCACTCGGCGAAATAGAGGACAAAGTGGAAGGGCTGGCGCTGGGGGCCGACGATTATTTGGTGAAGCCATTCGATTTTCGGGAACTAATCGCCCGCGTCGCTACCTGCCTGCGTCGGTCGGCTCTGATCCACGACACACCTGCTCCCGTGGAGATAGTGCTTCAGGTGGCCAACCTGACCGTCAATCCGGCCACCAAGGAGGTCTGGCGGGGTAAGACGACCATTGACCTGACAGCGCGTGAGTTTGCCCTGCTCGAACACCTGTTGCGCAACAAAGGGCGCGTGCTGTCGAAACCCGACATCGCCGAAGCCGTCTGGGATCTCAACTTCGATACAGGAACAAACGTCGTTGAAGTGTATATCAACTACCTGCGCAAAAAAATCGACCGTGATTTCGAGCCGAAGCTGATCCACACCCGACCCGGTATGGGGTACGTTCTAAAGGAAGAGGTATGACGATCCGCAACCGTATAGCGCTCCAGTTCTCGCTGATTGTCGCGTCGATTCTGATCGTCTTCTCCATCGTGATCTACGTCGTGTCGGCCACATACCGACGCGAGGAGTTTTACGACCGGCTGAAAAACAAAGGGCGAACGACGGTGCGGTTTCTGGTTGAAGTCAAAGAGGTCGACCGCGATCTGCTCAAAATCATTGACCGGAATACACTGACGGCCCTATTCGACGAAAAGGTGCTGGTTTTCGACGAGCGAAACCGGCTGATTTACACGAGCGTAGACGATCAGGTAATCAACTATTCGCCAGCGCTGCTGAGTCGGGTGCGCCGGGAAAAAGACATCGAAACGCACAACGGCCGTAACGAACTGATCGGACTATTATACCGACAGAACGGGCGCGATCTGGTTATTCTGGCATCGGCCTACGATCAGTTTGGGCGCAGTAAACTTGAAAACCTACAACTGACTCTCGGCTGGGGGCTGTTTGTCGGAATCAGTATCACAATCGGACTGGGCATCTTCTTCGCCGGACAGTCGCTGCGACCCATCAGTCAGCTAAATGAACAGGTAACGACCATTACGGCGGGAAACCTGCAACGGCGATTGGACGAAGGCAATCGGCAGGACGAAATTGCCCGGCTGGCTATCAACGTCAACGATCTACTCCGGCGACTTCAGCAAGCCTTTGAACAGCAGCGTAGCTTTGTTTCGCAGACCTCGCATGAACTTCGAACCCCCCTGGCCGCGCTCAAATCAGAAATACAACTGGGGTTGCTGCATCCGCTGACAGTACCCGAACTCGAAGCCATCCTGCAAAATCTGCTAACCGATGCGGATCGCCTTATCGGGCTTACCAACAGTTTGTTACAGCTGGCCCGAACGCTGGAAACCATCGACCTACTGCCCTTTCATCCAATTCGCGCCGATGAGTCGCTGTTTGCCGCCCGCGACGAACTGACGGCCGCTCATCCGAGCTACAAAATTGCTATCGACTACGAACACGTGCCCGAATCGGAGCGGGAAACACTGGTAGCCGGCAACGAGAAATTGCTCAAACAGGTATTTATCAATCTGCTCGACAACGCCTGTAAATATTCGTCAGATCACACGGCCCGTGTACGCATCAGTACCGACAGTACGCAGTGCGCTATTGCCGTCAGCGACCAGGGCATCGGCATGACAGAAGCCGAGATAGGGCGTATTGTCGAACCGTTCTACCGGGCTCCCAACGCGCTCGACTACCAAGGGTTCGGCATTGGTCTGTCGATCACGACAAAGCTGATCGACCTGCACAACGGCTCGCTTCGTATCGAGAGTAAACCGGCGCAGGGGAGCACGTTCACCGTGTCGCTGCCGCATCTGTAGCGAACTCAGTCCACGGCTTTGAGGGGAAACCAGCGGGCCATGGCCAGCATGAATATACTCATCAGCAGAAAACCGATGGCCGCAGCCAACTGAACGCCCCAGCCACCGGGCAGGTGCTCCATGGCTTTGAGCAGATCGTCGGTGCTGCGCACCCAGTTGGGGTCTTTTTTCAGCGCGCCTTTGATCAGATACCAGCCAGTAATGCACAGGGTAGTGGCAACGGTTAGAAAACCGACAAGGCTACAGAAACGCAGAAAGCCGCAGAGGTATTGATTCGATTCCTGTGGTAGTTCCAGGCTTTTATATACTTTACCCGACAATCCCTTGTAGGCCTGTAAGCCCGCCCACAGCAGGAAAATCACACCCACGGTGATAATCAGCCAGTCGCCCCCGTCGATCTGCAGCAGGCGGGTAAACCAGAGCTTTTTGGCGTCGGGGCCGCTGCCCTGTCCCGTGAGCAGGCGGAGGGCCGTGTAGCCCAATCCGGCGTAGGTAATGCCGCTAAGCAGGTAATTCAGCCGGTATAGAATGCCCCACGGTCCCCAGCCCTTTTCGTAGGGGTCGTTCCAGATTTCGACAATGCGCCACAGGGTGTGGCCGACCAGCGCCAGCACCATCAGGCCAAGCAGGATCTGCCCCAGCGTGTTATCCATCAGGTGATGCAGCACTTCTTCCCGGTTAGGGTCGGCTCCGCGTGAGCCGAGGGCAAACTCGAACGTAAACAGGCTGATGGTTCCGTACAGAATTCCCTTCGCAATGTAGCTCCCCCGAGCCAGCCACTCAATCCCCTGAATCGACTTGTCTTTTAGTTCACTCGTGGCAATCATCTCTCCGTTCGCTATGGCTCCACATAGACTAACGAATAGCGAGCGGTTAAGTTGGCTGTATACGATTTTGTCGAAGCCGGCTTCAAAATCGAGTGTACATTTGGCAGTCATTACTCCCGGTATCGCCATGAATATAGTTATCCCATCCGATCAGCAAACGAAGGCACGTACGGCAACGCAACTGGTTTTTCTAGTCTGCGGACTGGGGATGGCGAGCTGGGCGCCGATGGTGCCTTTCGCCAAAGACCGGCTGGGGCTGGATGATGCTACGTTGGGCTTGCTGCTATTGATGCTGGGCGCGGGGGCTATGGTGATGATGCCGACGTCGGGCTGGCTGGTGAGCCGGTTAGGGAGCCGTACTGTCATTGCCGGGGCCGCTTTGCTCATGGCGCTGACCCTGCCCTTGTTGCGTGTGCTGTCGTCACCGGCGGCTATGGCTGTAACGCTTTTTCTGTTCGGCGCGGGCGTCGGTGCAATCGACGTAGCGATGAATGCACACGGTGTACAGGTGCAGAATCTGTATGGCCGGCCGATCATGTCGTCGTTGCACGGGTTGTTCAGCGTGGGTGGCCTGTTCGGCTCGCTGGGGCTGGGCTTTCTGGTCAGGCTGGGCCTGAATCCGATGTATGCCATCAGCAGTATTGCCACGCTGATGGTGCTTATCGTGCTGACACAATTTAACAAGCTGTTCGCTGCCGATATCGAACGACAGATTCTGGCCCGTTTCGCGGAGACTACCGAACAGCCGACAGCGGGTAAAACACGACTTGGCTGGCTGAAAGGCAGCGTCCTGTTTCTGGGCCTGATGTGTTTCGCCGTCTTTCTGTCAGAAGGCGCTATTCTCGACTGGAGTGCGATCTATCTGCGCGACACCAAAGGGATGGCCCCAACCCTTGCGGGGTCAGGGTATGCGGCTTTTTCGGTAGCCATGGCCATCATGCGGCTGGTTGGCGATAAGCTGGTCGCCCGGCTAAGTGGCAAGGCGGTGGTCATTGGTGGCAGCCTGCTGGGGGCTGTCGGTCTGGCGATGGCCGTGCTGATTCCCGGCGTATACGGCGCCCTGCTGGGTTTTGTGCTGCTGGGACTGGGTGTAGCCAACATCGTTCCCATTTTCTTTAGTGCGGCTGGTCGCCTGCCAGGTGTTGCACCGACCGTCAGTATCCCCGCCATCACGACAATTGGCTATACGGGCCTGCTGACCGGCCCGGCCCTGCTCGGCTTTATCGCCCAGCAGTTTTCGCTGAGTGTCGCACTGGGCTTTGTATCGCTGCTGCTGATCCTGGTTGCCCTGAGTTACCAGCTAAAAGGACAGACGAACTGACCGACGAAATGGTTAGCCGCGTGCCTGTATGCGATGATGCGGGCCTGTACGTCTGAAAAGCCATTCTAATAATTTTCTAAGCGATTTCTAAGCGTCCTCTAAACTGGTTTTAAGTCCCCTGCAAGGTTGGCGATAGAGCTTTGTAGCCGTATTGTACTCACCGTATGCGGCTACTCATTGCCTTTTTTGTTTGTCTGCTCATAGCCCGACCGGGTCAGGCACAAGTCACGTCGATCCCCGATTCGCTGGCCTTGACGCTGCGGCAGGCCGATAGCCTGTTTCTGCGAAACAACCTGTTGTTGCTGGCTGAACGCTTTCGCGTCGATGCAAGTCAGGCGCAGATCCTGCAGGCCAGTCTGTACGACAACCCAACCGTGGGCGTCGAACTAAGCACCTATAATCCGGAAACCCGGCGGGCACTCGACATCGGCCGTCAGGGGCAGAAAATCGTGTCGGTCGAGCAACTGCTGTACACGGCGGGGAAGCGAAACAAACGAATTGCTCTGGCGTCGGAAGCTACCCGGCTGACGGAATACGAGTTGCTGGATCTGCTGCGCGGGCTGCGTTTCGAACTTCGGAGTCGTTTCTATGCGATTTATTTTCAGCAACAGACACTCAGCCGCTTCGATCAGCAAATCAACACGTTGCAAACGACGGTGTCGGCCTACGAGGTGCAGTATGGGCGGAACAATGTATCGCTGCGGGAATTGCTGCGCCTGAAAGCCCTGTTGTTTGAACTAAACAATCAGCGGACGGCTATTCGCTTTCAACTGGCTGACGATCAACAGCAACTGAAAACGCTACTCTCGGTCACAACCCCCGTCCGTCCCGTTGTAACCGATGCGACGCTGACGCGCTACCGGCTACCAGCCTTGCCCGACGACTCGCTACGGCAGCAGGCGCTACGGAGCCGACCGGATCTACGGGCGGTCGAATCGCTGACGCGGCAGGCCGAACTGAATCATAACCTGCAACGCGCGCTGGCGATGCCCGACCTGCGGGTGGGTGGGGTGTACGATCAGGCTGGCAGCTACGTGCAACACTATGTAGGCGTATCGGTATCGGCCGATCTGCCAGTCTTCAACCGAAATCAGGGCGCTATTCGGGCGGCTAAGTCGCAGATCGGTTACCAGCGCGAACTCCACCGGCAGCGGGCCATTCAGATCAGCAACGAGGTCGATGCGGCCCTGCTGAAAGTACGGGAAGTTGAACGGCGGATGCAAACAATGGAATCGACCTTCAGCGAGCAATTCGAGCAGCTCAACCGGGGTGTGGTGGTCAGTTTTCAAAAAGGCAATCTGAGTCTGATCGAGTTCGTCGATCTGATCGAAGCCTATAACGATAGCGTACAGCAGTTCAATCGGCTCAAATCAGACCGTGTCAGTGCGTACGAAGAACTGAATTACCTGGTCGGGGAGGAGCTGTACTAGTGAAGGTTTAAGATGGCTGCCGGGCCGCCGGGCGGTTCAATGGT
>JAKONH010000578.1 GCA_022702045.1 Spirosomataceae bacterium | reverse complement strand
CTGGCGGGCTGAACGGGATCAGCCGGAATAACCTGCAATAGAATCTGCTCCGACACTTTGCGGAAATAATCGACCGAACCCGACAACGCGCCGTTGAAAACGGCAAAATCAAGCCCTACGTCCGACTGCGTCGATACCTCCCACTGAATATCGGGGTTAGCCAGACGCGTGTACGAAATACCGGCAGGGTAGCTGCTTGAATTGTTGAGTGGGTAACTCGTCGTGCCGGACACCTGTGCAGTATAGAGGGCCTGCGTGATTTTGGCCGGAATTTCCTGGTTACCCGTTTGGCCCCAGCCAGCACGCAGTTTCAGATCGGTGAACGGACCGGATTTCAGGAAGTCTTCGTCCGACAGACGCCAGCCCGCCGAGAACGACGGGAAGATACCGTACTTGTTGTTCGAACCGAATTTGCTCGACCCGTCGGCGCGTACCGTAGCCGTCAGCAGGTATTTGTCTTTGAAGCTGTACGTAGCCCGACCGAAGAACGACTGAAGTTCGTTCTGAATCGCATAACCACCTGGCTGGTTGTTGGCCAGCGTCAGATCCTGCCCCAAACCAGGATTATAAATTGGCTCGACGGGTGTGATCGGGAACTTGTTGATGCTCCAGTTACGACCCTGTACAAAGAACTTCTGGTACGAATGACCGAGCAACGCCGTCAGGTTATTATTGCCCCGATTCAACGTGTAGGTGAAGTAGTTCTCGACCAGCGTATTGCGGTTGTTGGTGTAGTAGCTGTCCAGGCGGCCATCCTGTTGCGGAACTGCGCTTGCCAGTGACTGTACATCCTGCGTAGCGTTTGAATAATCCAGCCCTACGTTCAGTTTGTAGACTAGGTTTTTCAGGATTTTAAATGAGGGCGATACGTTGGCGATGATTCGAGTCGTCGTTGTTACGTCTTTGCTGAGGTTCAGTGAAAGCAGCGGGTTTACACCACCCTGATACTGGAACGGGGCCCCTGTCGAGTCGTATGCCTGATAGGTTGGGTTCGCGGAAATTGCAGCGCCAATAATGTTTCCGGTTGGTGGCGTGTAGTTAGTATTGCCACCGCCAACGGGTGGGCGACTGTTAGTCGTGTATGCGGCATTCAGGTTCACATCCAGCGACAACCGGTCCTCCAGCAACTGTTGCGTTACGTTGATCCGCCCTGTATACCGATCTAACTGGCTGTTTTTGATGATACCCTGTTGGTTCTGTACACCCACTGAACCGAAGTACGTTAGCTTCTGCGAGCCGCCGTTGAAACCAAGGTTGTAGTTTTGCGTCAGCGCCGTACGACTGATAACTTTTTGCCAGTCGGTAGAAGCACCTTTATCGTCCAGAACACCGCCCAATGCGGTTACGCCCTGCCGGAAATCAGCTGCGTTCAGTACGTTCAACGGACGCGCCATTTTCGAGATACCCAGGCTGGTTGACAGCGTCAGGTTCGACGTGCCTGACTTGCCTTTTTTCGTGGTAATCAGCACAACGCCGTTAGCACCCCGCGCACCGTAGATCGAGGTAGCCGACGCATCTTTCAGGACGTCGATACTCTCAATGTCGTTGGGGTTCAGGAACGTCAGTGGGTTGGTGGCACCGCCCGTGCTTGAGTTGTCGAGTGGCAGGCCGTCGAGTACGAACAGGGGCGTACTACCCGAGCGGATACCACCCGGCCCGCGGATGGTAATGGTCTGGTTGCTACCCGGCTCACCACTGGCCGAGGTTACGTTGACACCCGCAATTTTACCCTGAATCAACTGTTCCGGCGAATTGATAATCCCCCGGTTGAAATCAGCACTTTTGATCGACTTGATCGAACCCGTCATGTCGCGCTTGGTCGTGCTACCGTACCCGATGACCACCACCTGATTCAGTTCCGAAGCCGATGATTTCAGCCCGACGTTAATCGCTGTCTGATTACCGACGACAACTTCCTGCGATACGAAACCGATGAAGCCGAAAACCAGTGTTACATTGCTATTAGGTACCGATAGACGGTAGTTACCATTGGCATCGGTAGTGGTGCCACGCTGCGTGCCTTTCACGACGACGCTACAGCCGGCGAGGGCTTCACCTGTTGCCGCGTCGGTCACTTGGCCCGTAACTGTTACGTCCGCAACGGACAGCCGGGTCGTAACGGCCGATGCCGGTTTTTTTGCCTGAGCTGTTAGCATTAACAAACTCAATAACGTGCAAACAACTGTCCATCGCGGAAACCTGAGCGATGTTAAGAACACGTACATGTTTATAGTCATTGTTGATTGGATTGAGGGTCGCAAATTTCTGGTCTACAACAGCCGGATTGTAGCTTGTTATATATATTTAAAAATTTGATAATATAGGAAAAGGACAAACGGAGGTGCCCGATACAAAATATACATATGTGGAAAAATTGACGGATAAATTATTGACAATGAGTCGTGTGTCGTAGTTATATATAGAGTGCGCAAAGATGAATAAATTGTAGTAATTTGTGAAATAATATAAAATACGTTGTTCTGGCTGTCAACCGACAAGGCAATAATCAAAACAATTGTGGTCTAAATGGGTAGCCGGTTTTTGTATTGAGATGCTTATAGAAAAAGCAATGAATGTGCGTTAAGAAAACTAGCAGATACGTTGTGGGTAGGTAACAGAGGGTTAATCCTGGTTGGGGTGAAGAATTGCCTTGTGCGACTAGCTTTGTATGTTTTTCCCGTCTCCATTATCCCAAATGAAAACCGTTTTCTCTGTTCTGCTTGTTTGCCTTATCACACATGTTTCCAGTGCGCAACGCCCTGTTGATTACAGTGGGCAATTAGCAGCTGGTTATGAGCTGGGCGTCATTCCCGGTCTGCAAACGCTTGACAACGCACTGAAC
Source organism: Spirosomataceae bacterium (assembly GCA_022702045.1). Taxonomy (GTDB): domain Bacteria; phylum Bacteroidota; class Bacteroidia; order Cytophagales; family Spirosomataceae; genus Spirosoma. The sequence continues at coordinate 1,112 of JAKONH010000578.1, read as the reverse complement.
TTCGCCGTTATCGGCGACTGGGGGCGGCAGGGGGAGTTTCACCAGCGGGAAGTAGCGCTACAGATGGCGAAGGCAATGGCGGGGCTCGGCGGTAGTTTCATCATCTCAACCGGCGACAACATCTACCCGCAGGGCGTCGCCAGCGCGCAGGATCCGCTCTGGCAAAGCAGCTTCGAGCAGGTTTATCAGTATGCCTGGCTTCAACGCGACTGGTATGCTATTCTTGGCAATCACGATTATTACGGTAATGTCGACGCGCAGATTGAGTACAGCAAAATCAGTCGGCGGTGGCACATGCCGGCCCGGTACTACACACTAAAGAAGCGACTGTCAGGTGGGAAGACCGTGCAGTTCGTTTTTCTGGATACCAACGGACTGGAGAATGGCTATTACAATGACCCGGAAATGGCGGGCGAACTGAGTAAGCAGGACACGACGGCCCAGCTGCGCTGGCTTCGTGAAACCCTCGCCGATCCCGATCCCAGCATCCGGTGGCGCGTTGTCGTGGGGCATCATCCGCTCTATACGGCGGGCAAACGGGTCGCCGTCTCCGGGCCGGTACGTAGTAAGCTGGAGCCGATTCTGAACCAGTATAAAGTCGACGTATACCTGTGCGGCCACGACCACGATTTGCAGTACAACAAAGCCGCTGGACCAACGCACCACTTCCTGTCGGGGGCTGGCTCCGAACTGAGCAATGTGCCACATCATATGCCCTGGAACGTATTTTACAAGGGCGTTAACGGCTTCATGACCTTCTCTATTCAACCCAACCAATTCCTCGTCCAGATCATCGACGCTAAAGGCGCAATTCTGTACACGAAGCTGATTCCGAAGGAATAAAGAGTAGCTTACAGTGTTTGGTGACTGGCGAGCTGCATAGCCCCGCCCCGGCCTAGGTCTGGGCTACACCAATGTCCAGGCTACACGCGCCACGCATCATATCCGATTTACAGTATCGGTGCAAATAGGAAAGCGGTGCCAGTCTGCACTGACACCGCTTTCCACGGGCTGTGTTAGCTACCGTATTCGGATGATAAACTTACTGTCTGGCTATCCGTACGGTGTGCTGCTGATCGGCGGTGGCGACGCGTAATAGGTAAATGCCGCTG
>JAKONH010000562.1 GCA_022702045.1 Spirosomataceae bacterium | reverse complement strand
CACGGAGATGCCGATGATACAGTGCTGTTCCTGAATTCGCAGAATGCCTACGACGCCATGCGGGCGCGGGGGGCAACCAATGTGCAATTAGTTCGACTCAGCGGAGCTAACCACGCGACGGGCATTTTGGGATACATCACCGGTACGTACGATTTCTTAAGCTCGCTTCAATAGCTAACAAAAGCAAATGATCGACTATCAGGCGACCAGCTTGGCACGTTGATCGTTCCCTGACCACCGGTAAAACGGGCCAATTCGCGAAGTTGGCCCGTTTTTACGTTCATAAGCCGCAGCATTACGTCTTTGTCGGCTGGATGGTTCGACCCCTGATCGACCAGGTAACTGATGAACACCAGCCATTTTCCGTCGGGGGAGGGGTGAGCAAACCAGTTGGCGTAGGCGTCGTTGGTTAGCTGCTTGGGCTGCGAACCGCTGGCCTGCATGCGCCAGATCTGCATGCGCCCCGACCGCATCGAGTTAAAATAGATGTAGGTACCGTCGGGCGAATACTCAGGACCATCGTCGAGGCCAGGTGAGTGGGTCAGGCGCGTTTCGTGGCCACCGGTGCTGGAAATCGTATAAATCTCGAAATCAGTTTTGCCCGCCGAATCCGTCTGACGTTCGCCAACGAAAGCCAGTGTCTTTCCGTCGGGCGATACGCCGTGCCAGTAGGAGTGCCCAACAGCTGTATCCGTCAACTGCCTGGGCTGACCGCCGGTCATGGGGAGCGTCATCACGGTTGAGGTACTGCCTTTCCCCGACGCGTTTTTAACGTTGTTGCTGATGATAATCGTTTTGCCGTCGGGTGTCAGGCCGTGGTCGTTATTGCAAGCTGTCGCCGATCCGGTATTGATCTTTGTTTTCTGACCGTCGCTGATACGAACGCCGTAGAGTAGCCCTTCCTGATTGATGATAAGTCGACCGTCTCGGGTCCAGTTGGGCGCTTCGAACCGAACACTGTCCTGCCGCACCATCCGACGACTGTTGGTGGCCAGATCGTATATTTCCAGCCGGCTGACGACTGGTTTCTGCGCGAATGCCGTTACCGACAGGCCAGTAAGTAAACAGGTTATTTGTAAGAAGTGAGTACGTTGAAGAAGCGTTGAGTAAGTAGGCATAAGACTGAGTAGGAGCGTTGTATAGCCGCAAAAGCCAGTCGATGCTTCTTTATACCGTGCGTAGCCCCTGTAGCCCAGACGTCCGCGTCTGGAGGCCGTCAGGCCAACTACGTTAGACGGTCTATGTTGGTCGCGTTGCGCCCACCCGGACGTGGACGTCCAGGCTACTTATAACCTACTACTTCATCGTGACAATCGTATACGCTGCCTGATTGGCCTGCCGGACGCGCCGACCGACCCGCGTCTGGAAACGGTCGTCGTCGTGGATAAGCAGTAGCCGGTCCTTGTCGAGGAAGGTTAGGTCTTCCGCTTTATGGTTAAAATGCAACGGGTCGCCGTTGACGGTACGTATCAGGCGAAATGGCTTATTGGCAAACAGGTCATTTTTTGAAATAACCCACAAATACGCGTCGACCTGCCCTTTGGTTTCCAGTGAAGTCAGCAGCCAGAAACAGCGCCGGGCGGGATCATACTCCAGACTTGATAGACCCAGTGGGCGGGGCAGCTTTTCGTCAGCCGTTTCGGGTTTGAAGTCGGCCACGACTTTCCAGTCGTTCTTTAGTTGAATACGATCGCCAGCAACGATGTACGAAACCGCGACGATTTTGTCGACATGTCGGAAATTATCGAATGCTTTCCCCGATTCCCGAACGCCAAACAGCAGTTTCGTCTCTGTCGCGGCTAAGCCTTCGATCTTGAAATACGGCAACGAACCGGGGTACTCATCATCGGCCAAAGCGGCAGCCAATGGTTTTCGCAGCGATACTGACGTACGATCCGAATTACCCAGTGTCAACACACGTGGGTGCTGCTCGTCACCTTTGCGCCAGTACAGAATCGTGTTGTAGTTATCCCAGCTACCATCCGGTTTGACGCGGTCAAACGCCGTACTCAAAAACACAAATTTCTGGTCGGGTGTCTGGGCAAAGTCTTCGTATTTCGTACCGTTGCTGAAGGTCTGCTGCGGTTTGTAGTCAGGCATGCGCGTCGAGTCATTCAGCGATGCCAGCGACTTTGTGAAGACCGACGATTGGCCGGCCGGCATGTCTTTGTCATTGGCGAAAAACAGCTTGTTCCCGTCGAACCAGACTGCCGACGCTTCGCACCAGACCGGCTTACCGCCGACTGTCGTGCCGGGGTCAAAACAGGTTAGTAGTCCTTCCTGCGTGATAGCCCCAATCGTTGGCGGTTTGCGCGAGAAGGGAAGGTGAACGCGTTGGCAGGCGAATGCCAGCAGGAGCAATGAAAAGGCAATGAAACGGGTAGACTGTGTATGCATGAATTGGTGTCGCGCTGTAAAAGCTGATGCCCGAAAATAAGGACAAATCTGACGGAGATGGCCGGGTTTGTTGTTGAGCGGGTACGTAATCGTATGAGGGGTCTTTATCGACGCAAAATGAAGCCAACCCCGTGGACATTCTCGATGCGGATGGATGGATCGGGCGTCAGGCGTTTGCGCAGGCGGGAGATAAATACGTCCAAGCTGCGGCCCATGAAGTAATCATCATCACCCCATACGGCCCGCAACAGGTCGTCGCGCCGGATCAATATGTTGGGTCGTTCCAGTAGGTAAGCCAGTATGGCGGCTTCCCGGTGCGTCAGTACCTGCGGTTGCCCATTGACCGACAGTGTCAGGTTGTCCTGATCCAGCCATGTGCCGACCGGGATAGCGGGTTGACTACTGGTGATTGTACGACGGAGAAAGACGTTGATCTTAAGAATCAGTTCGTCGATACTAAAGGGCTTGGGCAGGTAGTCGTCAGCACCGAGTCGCAAGCCTTCCAACCGGTCATTGCGGTCGGTCAGCGCGCTGAGAAACAGAATCGGAATCTGCGTGTTAACCGCCCGTATCTGACGGGCCAGGGTAAACCCGTCGGTTTGGGGCAACATTACGTCGAGCAGACACAGATCAAAGGGCTGCGACTGAAACATAGCCCAGCCCATTGGTCCGCTGGTACAATGAGTAACCCTAAAGGGTACGTTTTCCAGCGTATCACGCACGACGAATCCCAGATTGATATCGTCTTCGACAAACAGAATGCGGGCGGGACTCATATGGATAGCCGGAAAAAGCGTGAACCAGCTGGTGCCTGCTGGTATACGGAGAACGTGCTGCCCAGTCCCGGTGTACTGACAAGTCGGATGTGCCAGCCATGCGCATTAACGACCTGCCGGACATAATACAGCCCCAGCCCGAAACCGCTGGCCTGCTGCGTACGGCCCGACGGTACTCGAAAAAACTGCTGAAAAACGGCTTTCTGATGAGCGGGCGCAATGCCGATCCCGTTGTCGCG
>JAKONH010000500.1 GCA_022702045.1 Spirosomataceae bacterium | reverse complement strand
AGCGCCGGGCCGGCCATAAGCTTACGACGGAGGAACTGACCGACGAGATGGACGCCAAATTGAAAAATTACGCGGGCGTGCTTTACAACTATTCGCAGCCGATTGTCGACAACGTGGCCGAGGCCGTGGCGGGCTACAAAGCTAGCAATGGCATCAAAATCTTCGGCCCCGATGTCTACGAGCTGGAAAAGTACGCGGCACAGGCACTGGCCGCTATCGAAAACGTCCCCGGCATCAAAGACCTCGGCATCATTCGCAACGTGGGGCAACCCGAAATCAGCGTGCTACTCCATGACCGGCAGATGGCGCTCTACGGCGTGTCGACGGCCGATGCGCAGGCGGTGATCGAAATGGCGATTGGTGGTAAGACGGCATCGGTGCTGTACGAGGGCGAACGCAAGTTCGACATTCGGGTGCGGTTCCTACCTGAGTACCGGCAGAGCGAAACCGACATCATGCGCCTTATGGTGCCGACGATGGCCGGGGGTAAGATTCCGCTGAAAGAAATCGCCACCATCCGGCAGGTGACGGGTCCGGCATTCATTTACCGCGATCTTAACAAACGCTTCATCGGTGTAAAATTCTCCATCCGCGGTCGTGACTTAGGCAGCACCATCGCCGAAGCCCAGCAGCGCGTGCGGGAGAAGCTACGACCCGCCCGCGAGTACTCCGTCGACTGGGTTGGGGAGTTCGAGAATCAGGTGCGGGCTACCGACCGGCTGAGTCAGGTTGTGCCCATCAGTATCGGCGCTATTTTCGTGATTCTGTTTATTCTGTTCGGCAACGCCAAAGACGCCGGGCTGGTGTTGCTCAACGTACCCTTCGCGCGGATCGGTGGCATACTGGCGCTGCATGTGACGGGGATGAACTTCGGTATCTCGGCGGGGGTAGGCTTTATCGCCCTGTTCGGGATCTGCGTGCAGAATGGCGTGATTCTGATTACGGTCTTCAACAACAACCGCAACGAACGAATGCCGCTCGATCAGGCTATCCGCGAGGGGGTACAGTCACGCGTTCGCCCTGTGGTCATGACGGCATTGATGGCCGCGATTGGTCTGCTCCCGGCCGCCGTCTCGACCGGTATCGGCTCTGAAACGCAGAAACCACTGGCGATCGTCGTTATTGGCGGACTCATCACTGCTACCGTGCTGACGTTGCTCGTGTTCCCGATTATTTATCGGCTGTTCTATCGGAAGGATACGAAGACGACCCGCCCGGAACCCGCCGTCGCGCTGTCGTAATAAAGTATAACTGAATTGATTGTTCCCGGCAGGGATACTGCCGGGAATAAAATAGATTGACTATCATTGAAAACTTCGGGGATGCAGGCACCGCTTCCAATAGGCGACGATCAGGGTGAGTTCAGCCTGGAGATCGGCGAAGCTTTTTCCTTTCAAATGGTAACCCTGTATGGTACCCTGGTAGGCCTGCTCAACAAGCTCTTTATTGGCCCAGGTCGAGAAATAAACAAACGGAATAGCTTTCATCCGCAGCATCGGGTCGGCGTCAATCCGGTCGCGTAACTCCAAACCATTCATGCCCGGCATGATTACGTCGCACAGGATCACCAGTGGTATCTCGTCGGTCGTCTGTAAATAAAGAAGCGCCTGTTGGCCATCGGCAAAGTAGCGGACCGGATTGTGAATCGATGAAGCCTTAAGTGCTTCGTCAACCAGGCATTGATCGTCAACGTCATTCTCAATGTGAATGATAGGCATCAGATCAAAAGGAGTACGTAGGATCGAATCAATCATTGATGGTATAGGGAAAAGGGATTGTTGAATCAGAAGCTGTGCGAAGTCATTAAGCCGGTAAATACACGCAGAACGTAGCGCCGTGCCCCGGCTGACTGTGGGCGCTGAGTCCCCCGCCATGGTTTTCGATGACCCGCTGACAGATTGCCAGGCCTACGCCCGTGCCCGGATAGTTTTTTCGATTGTTCAGTCGCTGAAATACCTGGAAAATACGGTCCAGGTATTTCGGGTCGAAGCCAATGCCATTATCCGTTACGTTGATCTGATGGTAGAACGGAACAATGGCGCTAGGCCGAACGTCGTCGGGCAACTCGTTGACGGAACGGTGAACATACTGCACCTGAATGCAGGGCTTCTGGTCCGGCTCGACAAACTTGATGGCGTTGGTCAGCAGGTTTTGAAACAGTTGCGATAGCTGTGCTTCGTCGCCGTTGACCGTGGGTAAGGCTGCGATGACAAGCTGCGTCCCGGTTTGCTGAATCGTCCAGTCAAGGGTCGATAGTACATCCGCCATAATCGTATTCAGTGAAACCGGGCCGAAGTCCTGTTGCCGGGTAGCAATGCGGGAATAAGCCAGCAGGTCCCGGATCAGGGCCGACATCCGGGCGGCAGCGTTCATGATGCGCTGAAGATGGTCGTTGGCCGACTGATCCAACTGATTCGCATACTGCGTCGTCAGCAAATCGCTGAACGCCTGAATCTTGCGTAAGGGCTCCTGCAGGTCGTGGCTGGCCACGTAAGCAAACTGCTGCAAGTTGTCGTTGGAACGCTGTAAATCCAGATTTGCCCGCTGTAAGTCTTCGGTCCGCTCGCGTACTTTAGTTTCCAGGGCGAGCTGGGCCGCATGGAGCTGGGTGATGTCCTGACTGAAGCCATAGAGTGAAACCGCTTTGCCGGCGGCATCGAACTGCATCTGCCCCTTCGAGTGGAGGAGGTAGACCTGACCCGTCTGCTGATTTCTCAACTGGTACTGTACGTCCAGGCCACCCCCCAGGCCGGCGATATGGGCCTTGGCAAAAGCAGACTGAAAAGCGGGAATGTCGGCGGGTTCGATGGCTGCAACGGCGGTCGCCAGCGTCAGCGGTTCCGTGTTACCTACCCAGTCCCGCACTAACTGGGAAAACTCAGCCGTCTGGTTTACCACGTCGACTTTCCAGATGCCCAGTTGCGCCAGGGCCACCGCGCTTTCCAGGGCACGTTGCGTTTCCTGAAGTTGCGAACGCAGGAGTACCTCGTCGGTCACGTCTGTAGCCACGTCCAGAATGGCGTATACTTCACCCTGCGCGTTCCGGATCGGCTGGTAGGTAAAGTCGAAGTAAGACGTCTTTAGCTGACCATCAATGAGCAGATTGGCGGGCGTTGCCTGGGCTGAGTAGGGTACGCCCGTTGTGTATACCTGATTCAGGATGTCGAGGAAGGGTTGGCCTTGTAATTCAGGGACCGCTTCGGAAAGCGGTTTTTCCATCACGGTGCGCCCCCTGCCCCAAAAGCCGACCATCCGGTCATTCGCCATGTCAATACGGAAGTCCTGGCCCACAAACAGGCACATGGCCATAGGGGCCTGTTCGATCAATAGTCGATACTGCGCTTCACTGGCTTCCAGCTGCCGCTGGGCTGCGATGGCCTGAAACGTCTTCCGGCGGTAGGATAGTAAGATAACGACCTGCTTGGCCAAAATCTTTAACGCTCTTAGTTGCCCCTCATCGAGCTGACGTACCTGCGAGTCGATCACACACAGTGAACCGAGCGTTTGCCCATCTTCGTCAACCAGGGGTTCGCCCGCGTAAAAAACGATATTCGGTGCGTCGGTCACCAGGGGGTTATCCTGAAAACGCGTATCCTGTCGAGCGTCTTCGACAATCAGTGGACTGTTTAGTGCCTGCAGATTATGGGCACAGAACGACTGCTCCCTGGGTGTTTGTCGAAAAGAGAGGCCCCGGTTGGATTTGAACCATTGGCGGGATTGATCGACCAGGCTGATCAGGGCTACTGGCGTACCACAGATTTGCGAAGCCAGCAACGTAATGTCTTCGTAGTCTTTCTCCGGTAATGAATCTAAAATGTCGTAGCTATCCAGAGCTGCCAGGCGCTTAATCTCCTCGTCCGACGAGCGTGTGTCCATCCAGGGTATAGGTTACAGTTACGTTGGTAAAAATACGTCAAAGTAGATGGACTCACTAACCAGGCTGTCAATACAGTGCTTACTGGGTTAACCACCCTAGTCGTACACTACGGACCCGTTGGTGTTCGCTTGTGAAAATACCCGAGCTTGGTACGTGCAGTCTTAGAGCAAGTTGGCCAAAAGTGGGCCGAATGCTCATTTGTAAGTCAACTGCTAAGTATTCATGACGCAATGTAGTTAACTATAATGCCAGTCAATAAGGTCTTAGCCATTGGTAGCCCTGATCGAATCAGTATGACCACAGCTTCTCTCCCCTTACCCCCCGACGAATACAAACAAGTCGTAGAGTCGTTTGCCCAGGCTGTCTGGGAAACCGACGCGGCTGGGCAGGTCGTCGTTGATTCGCCTTCCTGGCGGGCGTATACCGGACAATCGCTGACGGAGTGTCTGGGTGAAGGCTGGGTCGGGGCCATTCACCCCGACGATCAGGCGTATGCGCTACACCAGTGGCAGGAGGCCATCCGGCAACGAATACCGGTCGATGCTGAGTTTCGCCTGCGTAGCCCGGATGGGGACTGGCGCTGGACGAACGCGCGGGCCGTTCACATGTTGGATGCCGACGGAGCGGTCAAAAAGTGGGTAGGGCTCAATATCGATATCGATGACAAAAAGAAGGCTGAACAAGCCCTGCAACAGCAGCAAGCCCGTCAGACCGCCGAACTGGTGTCGAATCAGCAATTACACCAGGCTACCCTCGATAGTACGCTGGAGCTGATTCAGGTCTTTGAAGCCGTGCGTGATGAACAGGGGCAGATCGTTGACTTTGCCTGGCAGTTAAATAACAAGGCCGCTGGGCACTACTACGGCGATGTTATTGGCCAACGCCTGCTGGTGCATAACCCCGGCGTCGTGGAGACGGGTATTTTCGACACCTTCAAACGCGTTGTCGAAACGGGTATTTCCGATCAGACAGAACGGTACTACGTTCACGAGCAGTTCAATGGGTGGTTCTATCAATCGACAGTAAAGCTAAACGATGGTGTAGCGACCACCACTACCGACATCACCCAGCTTAAGAAAGCCGAAACGCAGATACGCAGTGGTCACGCCTTACTGCAATCTGTTATCGACAGTTCGCTGGATATTATTCAGGTCTTCAAAGCCGTTCCCGACGACAGGGGGCAACTCATTGATTTTGTCTGGGTCATGAATAACCGGAAAGCTATTGAGCAAAACGGAGCTGTTATCGGCAAACGGCTGCTGGTACATAATCCCGGCGTGATACAGACCGGTATTTTTGACCATATGGTGGAGGTCGCCCGGACCGGTGTCGCGTATGAGCATGAGCAGTATTATGCGCATGAACAGTTTGCGGACTGGTTCTATCAGGCGATCGTGAAAACGGATGATGGCGTGGCCATGACCACGCGCAACATCACGCAGCAAAAGCAGGCGGAACAGCAGATTCTGCGGTTGAAAGACGAAAAAACGCAGCAGGCTACCGATAAATACCAGGCGCTCTTTGAGTCCATTGACCAGGGGTTCAACATTATCGAACTTATCTTCGACGATAACGGACACGTCATCGATTACTGGCAACGGGAGCACAACCCGATGTTTGCCCGGATAACAGGTTTAACCGATGCAATCGGCAAACGTATGAGTGAACTGGTGCCGTATGTAGAGCCGGCGTGGTACCAGATAGTCGAGGCAATCTACTACACAGGTGAGCCGATCCGGGTCGATCACCCGGTTCAGGCACTTGGGCAATGGTTCTCGGCGTACATGTCAAGGGTTGGTGGCGAAGGTAGTCCATTAATTGCCTGCGTGTACGATGACATCACCGAACGCAAACAGCGCGAAGCGAATCAGCAGTTGTTGATCGATATCGGGAAAGATCTGGGCCAGCTTTCCAACGAAGAAGAAATCATCCGACACGTAGGTACCAGGTTAGCCACGCAGCTGAGTATCACCAGCTATTACTATGTGGATATTGATGAAGACCGCGACGAAGCTACCGTTCGCCACTTCTGGCATGCGCTGGTCGTACCCCCCATTTTGGGCACCTACCCCCTCCGTGCGTTCGTGCCCTCCGGTGCGCTGGCTGCCTGGCGGGCGGGAAAGCCGACCGTTATTCGCGACATGGAGCGAGAGGTGCCTGATGGCACGCCTGAAGCAGCGGGGCTGAAAGCCGGAGCAGCTGCTCAGCAGATTAGCGCCTGCATCGCTGTTGGGTTGAGTCAGGAAGGAAAGTGGAAGGCTTACTTCACCGTTGCTGATAGCCGCCCACGGGCGTGGACAGCCGTTGAGATCGAGCTGGTTCAGGCCGTAGCTGGTCAGCTCTTGCCGCGTATTGAGCGGGCCCGTGCCGAAGAAGCCTTACGCGTGTCGCAAAAGAATTTTGAATCGATTGCTAACCTGGTACCCGACCTGCTGTGGGATAGTCAACCCGATGGCGCTACCAACTGGTATAACCAGCGTTGGCTGGAGTATACCGGACAGCGGTTTGACGAGGCCATTGGCTGGGGCTGGGTCGAGGCTATTCACCCCGACGACCGGGCTGCGTCGGCCAGGCGCTATGCCGAGGCCGTTAATACCGGCCAGCCGTCACGGTACGAGCACCGGATCCGGCGCTACGATGGGTTGTATCGCTGGTTTGTCGTCAGTACCTCCCCACTTAAGGACCAGACTGGTCGGGTGGTCAAGATGTACGGTGCTGCCATCGATATTCACGAGTTCAAACGTCTGGAAGCCACTCTTCTGAAAGCCGACCGGCGCAAAGACGAGTTTCTGGCCATGCTGGCTCATGAGTTGCGTAACCCCATGGCGATCATTCGCAACGGCCTGACGATTCTGGACTTGACAATTACCGATGAACTGACCCGCTCCACGGTGGGGATGATGAATCGGCAAACGGATCATCTCGTCCGAATGGTGGATGAGCTGCTGGACGTAAGTCGTATCAGCCAGGGGAAGATCGAACTTAAACTGGAGCGGGTGAACCTGGTGGAACTGATGCAACAGGCCGTCAGCAGTCTCCAGCCCCTGTTTATTCAGCAGGGCAAGACGTTGCACGTAGACCTGCCCACCGCTCCCGTTGAACTACTGGGCGACGCGACCCGGCTAACCCAGGTGGTGACCAATCTGCTGACGAATGGGCTCCGGTATACAGGAGATGGGGGAATGGTTTGGCTGCAATTAAGGCTTCAGTCCGGCCCGGAAGACCGCATGCAGGCCCTGATTCAGGTGCGTGATAACGGAATTGGTCTGGCTCCTGATCAGCTCTCGTCCATTTTTGAGTTGTTCGTTCAGGTCGACAATTCGCTGGCTCGCTCGAAAGGTGGCCTAGGCTTAGGGCTTACCCTGGTCAGGCGCCTGGTAGCCATGCACGGCGGGTGGGTGACCGCCCAAAGCGACGGGCTGGGGCAGGGAAGTGCCTTCACCGTTCAACTGCCTGCGTTAACCGCAATCGAAACGAATAGTACGGCACGTATACCAGACATACCTACCAACGTGGACACCTTACGTATTTTAGTGATTGACGATAACCCCGACGCGACCATGACCCTGGGGATGCTTTTGACGTTGAAAGGCTACGAAACCCACACCCGAACTAGTGGGCAGGCGGGTGTCGAAGCGGCCAAGCAGCTACGGCCAAGTGTTATTCTGCTGGACATTGGCATGCCGGGGCTGGATGGCTACGAAACCTGCCGGCTGATTCGGGAGCAACCCTGGGGGCAGCGCATAACGGTAATTGCGCTGACGGGGTACGGTCAGGAAGAAGACCGCCAGCGAACGCGGGACGCGGGCTTCGACGGCCACCTGGTCAAGCCGGTAGACCTGGAAGCCCTGATAAACGTACTTGCTACTCATCATTAATCGAGCGACAGGCGCGCAAGCGATTGCCTGTGAGGTTGTTCGTTTGTGCTCGGCGTGATAGACCGTCGCGTT
>JAKONH010000482.1 GCA_022702045.1 Spirosomataceae bacterium | reverse complement strand
GACGGTCGTTACGGGCGACGTGTTTGTGGCGTCGGCGCAGAAGGGGAGTAGTTTACGGGCAGATTTCGGCGCCGATGCTACGGAGATGGAAGGGGCGGCCGTGGCGCAGGTGTGCTATCAACTACGGGTGCCGCATTTGATCATTCGTAGTCTAAGCGACCGCGCTGATGCCGATGCGCATATCGCCTACGATAAATTTTACCCCACGGCTGCCCGCAATTCAGCCAAACTCGTCTTGGCTATTATGCAGGCCCTCTGATTCCTGCTCATCATAAACTCAGTCATAAACTTGTCTGCCGCCCCATTTTTCGGCACCTTTGGGTTCACTCGCACAGTCCGCTGACTGTCTTCTTTATGCACTCAACGTTGCCCGTATTGGCTGCTGGAAATCCATTTCGCTCGTTCTGGTGGGCCGGTTATGAATGTACTGATCAGCTCAATGCGTTTGGGGATCGCGTCGACTTCCTGCCACTGACGGGTCACCTCCAACTACTACAACAGGATTATGCCGATATTCAGGCGTTCAACCTGCGCACCGTTCGGGAAGGAATCCGCTGGAGTCAGGTTGAGAAAACGGCGTATCAATACGACTGGCGTACGGTTGAATCGATGCTGATCGAAGGCCATCGGCAGGGTATCCAGCAGGTGTGGGATCTATGCCACTTCGGTTACCCCGACGATTTGACTCCGTTACACCCTATGTTTGCCCGTCGACTTGCGGCACTGGGGCGGGCCTTCGTCCGGTTTTACCGCGATCGATACCCCGACGAACCACTGGTCGTCACGCCGATCAACGAAGTCAGTTTCATGTCGTGGCTTGGTGGCGACGTACGAGGGACATCACCCTATTGTACCCGGCAGGGCTGGGAAGTGAAGCGCGGGCTGATGCGCGGCTACATCGAATGCGTGGCGGCCATGCGCGAGATCGACCCGTCTGTTCGTATCCTGACGACGGAACCCCTGGTGCACATCGTACCCCCCTTGCCTGCTACTCACGCCGACCGGGCCAGAGCTGCCGAAGCGCATAACAACCAGTTTCAGTCGGTCGACATGCTGTCCGGACGACTGTCGCCCGAGCTGGGTGGGTCACCCGAATTTCTGGATATTCTGGGATTCAATTACTACTACAACAATCAGTGGGATGTAAATACGCACAAGTGGCTGGGCTGGGCCGATGCGGTGCCCGATCCGCGTTGGGTGCCACTGCGTAATCTGCTGACCGACGCATACAAACGCTACAACTGTCCCATCGCCCTGACCGAAACGAGCCACCCCGGCGCCGACCGACCCCAGTGGATACGCATGATTGGTCAGGAATGTGCGGCTGTCATGCAGACCGGTGTACCGCTGTGGGGCGTCTGCCTATACCCCATCATCGACCGGCCCGACTGGGATCATCTGACGCCCTGGCACAAATCAGGCTTATGGGATGCCGACCTGTCGACGACACCACCGGGACGGGTGCTGTACGAACCGTATGCACAGGCATTGCTACAGGCGCAGGCCGACGTTGCTGCCGTGCTGCCGGTGGCTGAACAGGTGCTGATCTAATACGAACCGATAATTATAGTGGGCAATGAAAAAAGGACTACTCGTGCTGATTGCCTGCCTGGGAATGGCTGCCAGCACATGGGCGCAGAAGTTGACGCCCGGCTTCGATAAAGCCGAATACATCGAGTTGTTGAGTGTCTTTGCCCGGCAGGTCGATACGTTACCCGCCAATAGTCCGATTCCAAAACCACAACGGTTTTCGTTTGCCTACCGATCGCCCATTGTTGGGCTCGATAACCGCTGGGATCTGTGGACCAGCCCCGACTCGGTTGCCGTGATCAGCATTCGCGGAACCACGCTGAATCCGGTTGGCTGGCTGGAAAATTTTTATGCTGCCATGGTACCTGCCAAGGGAAACATTGTGCTGTCCAACGATTACCGGTTCGACTATCAGCTGGCGAATGACCCCCGCGCAGCCGTGCACATCGGCTGGCTGATCGGGACGGCGTTTCTGGCGCAGGATATTATACCCCGGCTTGACTCCTGTGTCAGAAAAGGTATCACCAATTTTTACGTCATGGGGCACAGTCAGGGCGGAGCGATTGCGTATCTGATGACGGCGCATCTGAAACAGCTTCAGCAGACTGGGAAGATACCCGCATCGGTTCAGTTCAAGACGTATTGTAGCGCAGCCCCCAAGCCGGGGAATCTCCAGTTCGCATACGAATATGAAGCAATGACGGTGGGTGGATGGTCGTTCAATGTGGTCAATGCGGCCGACTGGGTGCCTGAAATGCCAATCACCATTCAGACGCTCGACGATTTCAACCCGGTCAACCCGTTTGCCAATGCGCCCACGTTGATCAAAAAGCAGAAGTTTCCGAAGAATCTGGCGTTGCGCTATGTGTTCAACCGGCTATCGAAACCAGCGCAGAAAGCGCGGAATATCTACCGGAAATACTTGGGTGAGTATGCGAGCCGGTACGTGAAAACAAATCTGAAAGAATATGTACCGCCTACGTTCCATCAGTCGAGTGATTACGTCCGGACGGGAACCATCATTTCACTCGTTCCTGACGAAGCGTATTACAGGAAGTACCCGCAGGAGCGCGACAAGATTTTTATCAATCACCTGCTGCCGCCCTATTTCGATCTGATTCGTAAGCTGCCCTGACCGACAGGAAATTGACTATTGACCGCGTAGGTAAGGCTTGAAAAAGTCGTCGAACAACTGACGGTAATCCTCCAGCCGTTCCGGTTTCGTCACGCAGCCGTTGGCACCGCTAGCCATTGCTTCGTAAATGAGCGTCTGATCCTGTTCGTCCGTAAACAATAAGATTGGAATGGTGTCCCAGTCCGGATTTTTTCGGATGGCGTTAATAGTTTCCAGCCCGTTCAGCCGGGGCATCTGCATGTCCAGCACCAGCAGCCAATGGGCATCTTCATCTTCCCGCATGTCGCTATTACGCTGTAAATAGTCGATAACATGCTGGCCGTCGTAAAATTCGCGGACGGGTAAGGGACGTTCCTGCTGCATCAGCGCCGTACGCATCAAAAACAGCTCTTCGGCATCATCGTCAGCGACGACATAGCAGAGTGGATAATGTTCGTCTTCGACTGGTTGGTTGTCAGACGCTTGATTCATTGTTGTGGTAAGAGAGTAGTATTGGGTTGCTGATCATAGTCGGGCCACTGATCAGATCGACTGGCGAGCCAGGGGGCAAAATGCTGGTCGAAAAGAGAACTGTATGCCTGAATGGAAGCCGGCTTGATAAGATAGCCGTTAGCCCCCCGGTCGAGTGATGCCTGCCGGGTATCGGGGTTATCGGAGGTCGATAGCATGAGCACCGGCAACTTGGCCCAGTACGGATGCTGACGAAGGGCCTGAAGCGTATCGAGTCCGTTCATACGGGGCATATTGACATCCATGACTACCAGCCAATGCATGTCTTCATCCGGGCGGGCGTCCGCGTCCTGCGATAGGTAGTCGATCAATTCCTGGCCGTCCGAAAACTCCAGTATGGGTAAGGTGCGGTGGGCTTGCTGAAGACCAATGCGCATCAGCATACGGTCGTCTTCATCATCATCGACTACCACGTAGGATAGCTCAGCGCGACTGCTCATAATCGATTATAACAAAAGTGCTAACCTGAATAACCAACGTAACGTCATCTGTTAAAAAAGAGTTGTGCCGGATGCCGTTGGTCATAATCCTCTTTTACTACGAATTGGTACCGATCGGCTGACTAGCGGCAACGGTCGTGTCGACGGTAGCTGTCCAGTTCCGAATGAGCGCCGTCAGCGGCCGAAACTCAATCAGAAAACCGTCGTGGCCGTAGAGTGAATCGATCTCCTGATACGATGCGTTGGGAATGTGCCGGGCCAGAAACTGCTGTTCGGATGGCGGAAACAGCAGATCGGAGCGGATACCAACGACCAGCGTGCGTGACTTCACCCGGCCCAGTGCCTGCGGAATGCTGCCCCGGTTACGCCCGACATTGTGCGAGTCCATCACTTTCGATAGCAACCGATAGGTGAAAGCATTGTAACGATCCACGATTTTGTCGCCCTGATACCGCTGATAGGTAGCGGCTTTATAATCGTCTAGCTGTTCGTTGTTGTCGAGTGCCTGCGTAAAGCCGTAGGTATCGTAGTTACGATATGAAATCATGGCCATGGCGCGGGCGGCTTTCATACCCGTGGCACCAGCGTCGGCTCGTCGTTCAGTCCAGGTAGGATCGGCTTCGATAGCCATGCGCTGCGCTTCGTTGAAGGCAATGCACCAGGGCGAAGCCACTGCGCCCGAAGCAATTAGGATCAACTGTTGAATCAGGTCGGGCTGCTCGATGGCCCATTCGACAGCCTGCTCACCGCCCAGCGAGCCGCCGATGCAGGTGTGTATGTGGTCGATACCCAGTTCCTGCCGCAGCAGATCGAGCGCCCCAACGATATCGCGTACGGTGACGATAGGGAAGTCGTGATAGAAAGGTTCGCCGGTTGCTGGATTCGTTGTCAGTGGCCCCGACGAACCGTAGCAGGACCCCAGCACGTTGGCGCAGACGATGAAATGCCGTTCCGGATCGAAGAACTTCCCCGGTCCGACCATACCGCCCCACCAATCATTGACGTTGGCGTTGCCCGTCAGGGCGTGGCATACCCAGACTACGTTCGACTGTCCGCCTTCCTGCCGTAGTGTACCCTGCGTGGTGTATGCCAGTCGAAAACCGGGCAGCGTCGCGCCCGATTCCAGTGGAAACGAATATTTGTAGTCGAAGTAATGAAGTGTCGATGGAGCAGACATGGTGTATAAAATGTCTCCGGCATCAGCGCGGCCCGGTGACGTAGCGTTGCTGAAGCACCACTCGACAGGGGGAATGACAAGTCACGTCCGACGTCGGTAGTGCGATGCGGAGGTGATGATTAGCGTACCCAAACGGGCAGGCAGACAGTGCTGAAATACATAGTTAATACCGATTTATAGTCCCTAACGTCCGCCATGGCGGTTACTGTAGGCAGGAGTTAGCACCTTGCCGTGTGGTAGGTTGCCAGCGGTTCGCAGAGCCTGATCTCTCCCCGCTTCTTTATAAATCAATCCGCGCCTAACCGAACGGGTGGCGCCTGGCAATTGACTTGATGCTGCAAGTATAGTACGCAGTTGGCAGGCTACCAAATAGCCATGCTGATTTGCCACGCTTCCTCAAAAAAGCGGTAAAATTTGCCGGAGGTTATTCGGTGTCCGAAGCCGTTCTTTACCTTTGTGTAGAGATCCAACTATATGAGTCAGCAACCCTATCGATACAACCGCGACAACGCCACCCGCATAGCTGGCGTCACCTCGCTGAAGGATGCCATCGGGCAACTGCTCAAAGCGTATCAGCTTCAGGGTCGGTTCAATGAAACGTATCTGGAGGCTTTCTGGGGCCGGATGATGGGCCCCGCCATCGCGACACGCACCAAGCGGCTCTATGTTCGTGATGGCAAGCTGTATATCGAACTATCGTCGGCCCCGCTCCGCAACGAACTCGTCAACGCCAAGCAGAAGCTCATTCAACTCGTCAACCGCGACATGGGTAGCGAGGTGATTACCGACGTGATATTTATCTAAGGCGTTTTCGGTATACCGTATTCGGTTTACGGTGTCATCGGTGATAGCAACCGAAAACCGTATACTGACTACCGTAAACCGGTTGTAAATTCTCCCATCGTCTGAAACTCTCCCTGCGGTTTGAGGTAACGGAGCAGATTTTCGACCCGATCCAGCAACTCGTCGCGCGAGTGCCGTTTTACGTAAGCTGGTATTTTTTCGTACGCCGACAGATCGGTGAACTCCCACGGATGTACGTACAGGTTTAAAAAACCGTCGGCCTTCATCGTCTGCTTGCACAACTGTTTGTAATAAGACCAAGGGAAATTTTTTAGACTCAGCCAGAACAGGGGTAAACGCAGCGTAGGTGTTACCGACGCAGGAATCTGCCAGACCCCCTGCTCCCGAAACGGATGACGTGGTTCGCCCCAGTGGTTGTATCGGCCGGGTAGCCAAGTCGGGTGTAGCGATGAATTGTAGGCGTAACCAGCCTGTTGCACGTCAGTCGGGTCTACGAAGCCCATGCGCGCCCGTCGAAAACCGGTGACCGGTTGTCCCAATAGTTCTTCCAGCGCCAGGCGCGACGTTAGCAAATCCGCCGGTTCGAATGTCGTATGGTAATAGCCGTGCGAGGCAATCTCGTGCTTCGTCGACAGCGACCGGATTAGTTCGGTTTCGTGCAAGGCATAGTTGGCCGTCGTAAACAGTGTGGTGCGGGCCCCTACCGCGTCGAAACGTTCCGCCAGTAACCGAAGCCCCCGCGTCGAGACAGCAATTTGTTCCGCAATCGGAATGTCGTGGCCGAACTCGACGGCGGTATCGAACTCTTCTACGTCAACGGTGAATAAAATTTGCGGTCGGCTTCGTCCGGCTGTACCCATGTAGTCGTTTCGTCAATCTCGTCCGTGTCACCAATGATATAGGCCGGTCTGTTCTTGACCTCTACGAACGTTTTGCCCAAATATACGCCGATAATGCCGATCATGATAAACTGCACGCCACCGATGAGCACCGACAGCACGACGAGCGTCGTCCAGCCCGATACGGTCGCGTCGGTGAAGAAGTATTCGTACGTGGCTTCTGCTCCGAACAGCAAGGCGAACAGCGACATACCGAATCCGAGCAGTACCGACATATACAGTGGTTTGGTCGAGAAAGAAGTGATGCCCATAGCCGCCAGTTGCATCATTTTGCGCAGCGAATACTTCGAACGGCCGGCATAACGGGCCGCAGGCTGGTACAGGATGCGGCACTGCCGGAAACCGACCCACGAGATAGCGCCCCGTAGAAACAGATCGTTTTCCTTGAACTGCTTCAGCGTATTGATCACCTTGCGATCGAGCAGACGAAAGTCAGCCGCGCCATCTTCAATGTCGAGTCCTGATACGTTTCGCAGCATGCTGTAAAACTTGCGCGAACTGGTCCGTTTAAACCAGGACAGCTTGGGATCGGGCTGTCGCACGGTGTATACCACATCATAGCCTTCCTGCCATTTGTCGATCAGCGTGGGAATAAGCTCGGGGGGGTGTTGCAGATCGGCGTCGAGGCAGATCACCGCATCACCACGGGCATGGTCGTAACCGGCCCGAAGCGCCATCTGATGACCGAAATTGCGGGAGAAGGAAAGAAATCGAACAGACGGGTAAGCACGGCTGAGCTGCCGCAGTACATGACGTGTTTGATCGGAACTGCCATCATCGACGATCAGGATCTCATACGACTCGTAGGGTTCCAGCACGGTCATAAGCCGGTGAACCAAAACGGGCAAATTTTCCTCTTCGTTATAAGCGGGGACAACTACGCTTATCATCCGCTGAAGCGGTGTCTTAGTCATAGGTTGGGGTAAGCAGCCACTCAGTCTGTAAAACCGTAGCTAAGTTAAGTATAACTACTTAAACTTTAATGGTGCTTAGAAAAAGTGGCTGATTCAGATGAACAAATGCCGGAATTATGGTGGGTAAACTGTTGGCGAATAGGCTGAGTTCCACACACAGTTAATGATAATACGCTGTTTATTTACGAATTGTTAATTAACCATTCCTGGTGAATCTGTCAGTCAATGTGGTATGAAAACAAAAAGTGAAGCAGAAACGGAAGCGGGTGATCGGAATCTGCATGGTACGAATAGCCGGCTGGTTCAGCAGGAAGAACAGCGTCAGGACCTTGGTTTCGGGGCTAAAATAAGTGATGCCTACTCCCGGCTGGTCAATAAAGACGGCAGTGTTAATATCAACCGGGTCAACGAGCGATTCTGGGACCGCATCAACCTGTACAATCGCCTGATTACCATGTCGTGGTGGCAATTCTTGGGCTGGGTGCTGGTTTTTTATTTCGTTGTCAACGGCGTTTTTGCGGGTATTTATCTGCTGGTAGGTGCTGAAAACCTGCAAAGTAGCGTCGATGGTCAGCCGTACGGTTCGTTCTGGAAAGCGTTCTTCTTTAGCTCGCAGACAATGACCACCGTTGGCTACGGCCACATTGCTCCCGTCAGTTTTCTGGCCAGCATTATTGCCGCCATGGAGTCGATGATCGGGCTACTGTCCTTTGCATTGGTAACGGGTCTACTATACGGCCGTTTCTCCCGGCCCCTGGCCCACGTTCGTTTTTCGAGAGGGGCTGTTTTTGCGCCTTACCTGGATGTAAATGCGTGGATGTTTCGGGTGATCAACAACCGGGCGAATCAGTTAATCGATGTAGAAATGGAAGTGTCGCTGTCGAGACTGGAAGCTAAGCCGGATGGTACCCGATATCGACGGTATCATGCCCTGAAACTGGAGCGAAACAAAGTGGCGTTTTTTCCGACCAACTGGACACTCGTGCACCCGATTACCGAAACGAGTCCGCTTTACGGTTGCACACCGGAAGAACTGGCTGCCGCTGATGCGGAGTTTCTAATTCTATTCCGGGCTATGGACGACACGTTTTCGCAGCAGGTACACAGCCGCACGTCGTACCGCTACGATGAAGTGCGTTGGGGCCATACCTTTGTACCGATGTTCGACGGGGCGCAGCACGGTATGGTTGCCCTGGATCTGAACAAACTGGATGATACCAAACCGGCCAAGCTGAATTTGTAGAGACGCGACCCTTCGCGTCTTATCGTGTGTCAGCAAAACCATCCGGCAAATGAGACGCGAAGGGTCGCGTCTCTACATAACCGAAAAATTCAGTGCTATTTCCCCCTTTTTTGCGCCCCGGCGATACGGTTGGCGTGGTGTCGCCCGCGAGCCGGGTGTCTTATGTTGAACTAACCGAAGGCTTGCGTATCCTGCGCGAGGACTGGCAACTAAACGTAATCGAAGGTGAAAGCCTGCACGCAACCGATGGTCCGTTTGCCGGTTCCGATGACTTGCGCCGGGCCGACTTGCAACGGCTATTCGATGATCCGTCGGTGCGGGCCGTGTTTGCATCGCGGGGTGGGTACGGCTGTTACCGGATTGCGGATGGACTGGACCTGACCGGGTTGCTGCGATACCCGAAGTGGCTGATCGGATTTAGCGATATAACGGTGTTACTTAGTCTGCTTTATCAGCATGGGCTGGCGAGTCTGCACGGTATCATGACCCGGCAGTTCGGTGGGCCGGACCGGGCCGAGTCACTCGAATCGCTGCGCCAATGGCTGTTTGGTTCGGTGCCGGACCTGTACGCGGTAAAGGCTCACCCACTAAACAGGCCCGGTCAGGCAGCGGGACCGCTAATCGGGGGTAATCTAACGATGCTCATCAATTCCATCGATACACCGACCGACGTTTCGTATGACGGAGCGGTGCTGTTTATCGAGGACATCGACGAGACTTTGTTTTCGCTTGACCGGATGATGCGGCAACTACGCCGGTCGGGGCGGCTAGACAATCTGGCTGGTTTGGTAATAGGACAATTCACCGATATGCGTCTGAATCTGTCGCTCCCGTTCGGGCAGGATGCATACGAAATCATTGCCAGCATAGTCAGCGGCTATGCTTACCCGGTGCTGTTTGATTTGCCGGCCGGGCACGTCGATTACAACCTGACGTTACCTATCGGGCGAACTGTCCGGCTCGATGTATCGACAGAGGGGGGAAGAGTCATTTTTTAAACACAGAGTCACAGAGGATTTCACAGAGTAGATTGAGTAACGTTTAGCACTTATCGCTTCTCTATGTGCTCTGTGTAAATCGCTATACCTTCGTGTTTAAAACCATCGTCATTCTGCTGCTTATCTCCCTGTTCGGTTGCCGGGCTAGCGATGCTGATCTGCGGCAATACAGGGTGGTACGGGCGTCGGAAACCGGTTATGGTGTGAAAGCGACCGTGATGTATAGTTACGACGCACAGGGGCGACTGGCAACGATCACGGATTACCCCGATACAACAGCGACCGGCCCGGCACCTGCGCAAACGACCGTCTACTACAGTGCGTCGCAACCTACTCGTATTGACCATGTTGATCGGCGGCTGACACAACCAACAACCGATGTCGATGGGGTGGTGACCGGTATGCGTCGAACGTACGTGTACAACGATAAGGGACAACTGGAAGCCGTCTATGAGCTAAAGGCGCAGGCTAACTTCAATCAACTGAAGCCAGTACAGACTTACCAATACGTTTATGATTCAGATGGCTTACCGGCGACGCTAACGATTACTGGCCCCGGTCCCCGCTACGCCCGCGACATGTACCGGTTTACGTTTACCGATAGTAATGCGACGTTAGTGGGTTTGACGAGTACAACTGCCTACACGGCACAGCCACGCATCTCCCAGTCGACGGTACGGTTCGATGGGGCACCGAACATCTACCGAAATTTTTTCGCGCTATATCCCGGCATCACGTCGTTCAACCGCAATAACGTCGTCACGGAAAATACGACGCATTACCACGACAGCCGTGGCCTGCTGATCCGGCGCGTAAAAGCAGGTGCCTACACCGATGACGTGACAACGTATCAGTACGAAGCGTATTGATTGACTAGGGCAACGTCCTAATGGTGATGTCAGATTACGAACCTGACATCACTGAAACTTGCTGAAGCCAGCGTGATTAAACCGAAGTAATCGTCGATTGGGTATCGGGCAACCGGGCGGATACTTCGCGCTGGCCCAGCCACCAGAAGCCACCAGCTGCAAGTACGCTCAGGCTGGCCAGTACGATCCAGTTGGCCGAAAAGCCGAAATGAGCCACGATCTGCGCGCCCAACGCGGGTGAAGCCGTTTGTGCCAACGCCCCGGCCATCGAGTACAACGCTAGGTACTGCCCCCGGTTCTGCGCAGACCCCCGGTTGGCCGCAAACGACTGCATGAATGGCATCGCCAGCATTTCGCTTGCCGTAATGACCAGGACCGCCCATAGCGCCACACCCGCCAGTTGTGATTGGGTCATAAGCAGGTAGGAGCCGCCCAACAGCAGTGACCCCACGCCCGCCAGTGCCAGTCGATTGCGAATTCGTTGCTCCAGGCTGTACACAAGCGCCACTTCGATCAGTACGATCAGCAGCCCGTTCAGCGACATCAGCAGGCCAATCCGAGCTTTATTCAGGTGAAGCACGTCCTGGAAATAGAGCGTCACGATGCTGAAAAATTGCATGAAACCCATAAAGTAAAGCGTGGCCAACACCGTGAAAAACAAATACGCCCGGTCGCGGTAGGGCGATAGCTGGGATGGGTGAACCGGATCGACGTGGTTGACAGACACAGTGTGTCGGGTCGGGACGGGGAGCTGGACGAACAGGACCAGCGCGGCTAGCAGGCAGGTTATCCCATCCGCCCAGAACAGCAGGTGATAGTCCAGTTGCGCCAGAAAGCCGCCCAGCGATGCGCCAATCGTCCAGCCAAGATTAATTGCCAGCCGATTCAGGGAGAACGAACGGGTGCGCGTTTCGAGCGTTGCGTAGTGCGTTAGTGCCGCCTGATTAGCCGGGCGAAATGAGTCGCCTAGCAGAGTAAATAGGAAGACACTGACACAGAGAGCGTAAAAATTGGTGACGAACTGCAGACCGATCAGCGCCAATCCGCCAAACAGTAAACTGAGCAATTGAACGTAGTAGAAACCAAACCGATCGGTCAGGCGACCGCCGATGAAGGTGCCGATAAACGCTCCGCTGCCAAACACGGCCATCACAATACCCGCCTGCGCAACGGAAAAATGAAGCCGTTCGGTCATATACAGCGTCAGGTAGGGAAGTACCATCGTCCCGATCCGGTTGATGAGCATAACGCCTGCCAACAGCCAAACCGAAGGAGATAATCCCGTATACGCCCGCCGATAAAGCTGTAGTGTCTGCTGAATCATACTGCTAAAAACCCGCGTATCTGCGCTAGTGCAGTTCAGGCAGAGAAATGATAAGTTTACAAAAAAGGTATGGTCTGGAAGCGGTCGTTACGTTACTAGATTGTGAAGCTGAACGTGGTATACCCAGTAAAAACCACGCCATTATCCAGAATAATTTACTGGTCGAGTTAACCATGAATTACCGGGGAACTTACCAGTTTCTGTCCGAAATTAGTTTAGAAAATCCGCGAGCCGTACCTGCCATCGCTTATTTCCACCTATGCAGTATGATCCGCTGCACGACGAAATACGGTTGAATCAGGTGCCGTTAGGGGTGGTTGAAATTATATCGCCTTCTCAAACGCAGGATGAGTTAATCGGCAATCCAGCCCGGGAAAAAGCAGATGCTTACTTTCGGGCGGGTGTGCAATCGTACTGGCGGATAAACCCCGTTTTTCGTATTGTACACATCATGCACAGCCGCGATGAATACACGAATGTGATTGACGGAACGCTCATCGACAACCGTCAACAGCTCGCTGCCGCTTGCCAACCTGTTTCAGTAGCAGTCTGAAACACTCTGTCGATACTACTGTGATGTCGCTGGTAGTTAGCGAAAGCCACCATTTACCAAATACAGACTATCGACTATCGACGGCGGGCATCGGGGGCCTCGCCGGGTGCGACAAAAATTTTTTTGTCTGTAATCAGCGGTCGGTGTTCGTCTAGAAACGCTTTGAACTGCCGAATCTCTTCGACCTGCCTGTCGATGGGGTGCGTCAGGCTATAGCTTTCCACGTAAACGTCGTTGAAGTCGGTAATGACGTACTCCATAAGCTTGATGCCTTTGCGTTTGAGCGCGTGCAGGTATAGATTCTGGTGATTGTGCACGAAACGACCTGGTTGATAGCTGCCCGTCGTTTTCAAATCGACAGCTTTGAACGAGCCGATCAGATCGACATAGCCATAGAACAACACATCTTCGATTTCAAGCTGGCAGTACACCTGCGTGTCGACAATGGGGCGGGGGAGCAACTTCCGAACGCGCTTGATAATATCGGCGCTAAACCGTTCTTCGTCGGTGCCTTTGACGACGGCTTCTTCGAACGACGTACCGCGTTCCTGCGCAGCGGTAGTCGGTGTCGGCACGCGGTTGATACTATCGATAAGTTGCTGAACGGATAGATTGCCGCCCTGCATATAGCGTGAAAAGGTGTTGAGCAGCGAGGGGTAAAAGCGGTACTGAATCGGCATAACAGCGTCGGAAAGGAGTCGTTTTCCTGTAAAACCGAACGCGAAATGAACGGATTAGTTTTT
>JAKONH010000469.1 GCA_022702045.1 Spirosomataceae bacterium | reverse complement strand
AGCGAACTGCGGCAGCAGGTGAAAGACCAGAAAGTCGTGCAGAAAATGCAGGCGAAGATCACGTCCGACGTAAAAGTCACTCCCCGCGACGTACGCAAATTCTTCGATAATATCCCTAAAGACAGCCTTCCTTACATGCCCGCTGATGTTGAGATTGGTCAGATCGTTCGGTTTGCCAAACCCACCAAAGAGCAAAAAGAAGCGTTGCGGCAACGCCTGTTCGACATCAAAAAGCGCGTGCAGAACGGTGAGGATTTCGCCAAGCTGGCCAAAGAGTTTTCGGAAGACGTAGGATCGGCCGAAAAAGGGGGCGACCTCGGCTTCGCCAAACGGGGAATGATGGTGGCTCCGTTCGAAGGCGCAGCCCTAAAACTGAAACCCAACGAGATGTCGGATGTTGTCGAGTCTGATTTCGGCTTGCACCTGATTCAGTTGCTGGAAACGCGCGGTGCCGAATACCACGCCCGCCACGTCCTGCTCCGCCCCGACTACAACCGGCTTGACCTAACGACACAGACGCATTTTCTCGACAGTCTGCGCAAGGAAATTCAGGTTGATTCGATCTCCTTCGAGCGAGCGGCCAAAGATTTCTCGGAAGATAAAACTACGGCCGACGCGGGTGGTCTGCTGCGCGATGCTCAGTCGGGTAGTTCCCGGCTTGCGATGGACGGCTCGATGGATTACGCCTTGTTTTCCATGCTCGATACGATGAAAGTGGGTAGTATTTCGGCTCCGTTGCCTTACCGAACGGAAGACGGTAAGAGCGCTATGCGCCTTCTCTACTTCAAAAGTAAAGTAGCTCCCCACACCGCCGACTTCAGGACCGACTTCGAGAAACTGCAGACGATTGTGCTGCAAAACAAAAAGAACCGCGCTATCGACGAGTGGTTCCGGAAGTCAATTGCCGACGTGTATATCACCGTTGACCCAGAATTTCAAAGCTGCCGGATTTTCGGCACCACCCAGAACAGTGCCGCCCGTCTGGGCGGAGGAGAATAACGTTGAGTGATTGACTTATTGAATTCAGTCATTCTATCACTCAATCATTCTACAATTCTATCACTAAGCCTATCGCCCGTGCCTTATTCTTCCGATGTAGAGGCTGCCAAAGCCCTGACGAGTTCCTACGAAAAACTAAAAAGTGAAATTGGTAAAGTCGTTATTGGGCAGGACGAAACGGTCCGGCTCCTGCTGACGGCAATCTTCTGCCAGGGCCACTGCCTGCTTGTGGGTGTGCCAGGTCTGGCCAAAACGCTGCTTATCCAAACTGTCGCTAGCGCCCTTGATCTGGATTTCAACCGGATTCAGTTTACACCCGACTTGATGCCGTCCGATATTCTTGGGTCGGAAACACTGGATCAGGAACGTAATTTCAAGTTTATTAAAGGACCTGTCTTCGCAAACATCATCCTGGCCGACGAAATCAACCGGACGCCCCCAAAAACGCAGTCCGCTCTGCTGGAAGCCATGCAGGAGTACTCGGTAACGATCGCCGGCCAGAAATACGGATTAGGTCGGCCATTCTTCGTACTGGCTACGCAAAATCCAATCGAGCAGGAAGGTACTTACCCCCTACCCGAAGCCCAGCTCGACCGGTTTATGTTCAACATCTACCTCGACTACCCATCATATCAGTCAGAGCTGGACATTGTTAAGAGTACGACGAGCGACAAACGCAAGGATGTGCAGCGCATAATTACGGGTGACGAAATCCGGGAGTTTCAGCACCTGGTTCGGCGCGTGCCCGTAGTCGACAACGTAATCGAATACGCAGTAAAGCTGGTTCATAAAACCCGACCCAACACCGAACTGGCGACAGCCGATACGAACCAGTATCTCGAATGGGGTGCCGGACCTCGGGCGTCGCAGGCGTTGATTCTGGCGGCTAAATGTAATGCCCTCCTGAACGGTAAATACTCGCCCGACATCGAAGACGTAAAAGCTGTTGCACTACCGATTCTGCGGCACCGCGTAGTGCGCAATTTTAAAGCAGAAGCCGAGAATATTTCAGTCGAGCAGCTTATCAAGCGACTGATGTGAGTCACATAGCTTATAAAACGAATGCGGGGTCGGAAACTGGTTTCCGACCCCGCATTCGTTTATACTAATCCTGTAGATTAGTCTTCGTCATCTTCGGTATTGGTTTTGCCCAGGTAGTCGTCCTTCCGGCCGGTCGACTTATCGTCGACCCCTGACGCATCAACGTCGTCCGTTTCTTCGCCGACCAGAAAGCCTTTTGTTGGTTCCTGACTGGTATCGGTATTGCGTTCGCCTTCTGTCTGTTTGTAGTCCATAGTCGTTGTCATTGATTAGTCTACTCACACAACTTGTTAAGCAGTGTAAGGGTTATTTTTCGTTAGTCAGGCAGCATCCACACTGCATCCGCGTCGACCCGGACCATCACGGTTTGTCCAACCTCGATGTCAGATCGTGACGTCAACACCCGCAGCGTAACCTGATCACTCGGGCTAACCTCCAGTTCGTACTGACTCCCCATGAAAAATACGGCTCGCACGGTCGCTGGTACGCCCGAATCGGTTAGTTGCACCTGCTCCGGCCGAACACACAGCCACTGATCAGACGGATCGCTTTCGGGCAATCCCAACAGCGGACGATCGCTGGCGGGAAGCACCGTAACCCGGCCCGTCAGTTGAGCGGCATAGGTTGTCTGAGGGCGATGGTAGACCGCTTCGGGCGTATCGAGCTGGATAAGCTGTCCGTCGCGTAGGATACCGATGGTGTCGGCGATAGACAGCGCATCCGACGCGTCGTGCGTGACAAACAAACAGGCCGTTTGCTGCTCCCGGACCAGCTCAAACAGCAAGTCACGAACCAGCAGTCGGTTCGGCAGATCAAGATGGCTGAAAGGTTCATCGAGCAATAACACGGCAGGCACATCCGCAATGGCACGGGCAATGGCCGTACGCTGCTTCTCACCACCCGACACCTGCCGGGGTATCCGGTCCTGCACAGCGGT
Source organism: Spirosomataceae bacterium (assembly GCA_022702045.1). Lineage (GTDB taxonomy): Bacteria > Bacteroidota > Bacteroidia > Cytophagales > Spirosomataceae > Spirosoma. The sequence continues at coordinate 1,972 of JAKONH010000469.1, read as the reverse complement.
TAGCCGACACAGTTTCAGCAGGGCGTCGACCCGGAACGTACGGTAGCTTTTCTCAAAGTAGCGAACGGCGTAATTGATATTCTCCCGGATAGAGACGTTAGGCATGAGCTGGTATTCCTGATGGACAAGCCGGATGTCAGGGTGACCAGCGATCAGCACATCCGATGGGCCCGGTACTCGCTTTCCGTTGAGCAACACGCCCCCCGAATCGACGTCGGCCAGACCAGCCAGCATATTCAACAGGGTGCTTTTTCCTGACCCACTCGCGCCTACCAAGCCCATGATCCGGCCGGGTGCCAGCGAAAACGATACATTTTCCACGGCTTGAATACCGCCGTCAAACGTTTTACTTACTTTATCGGCAATCAACATGGATTAGAAGAAAGAGGAAAGACGTAAGTAGAAAGAGAGAGACGTCCTCCAATTCCGTAAAGGTACGGACTCGTGCCTCAGCAATAGCCGACCGGACTCATACGCTACGTATCTTATGCCTTATAGCCAGGCCAGGTTTGTAGGCCAACAAGGCCCCAAACGGCTATGTAGCTCACCACCAGCACCGACACAACCGCTACGCTGAGAAAAATCCGGTCGGCCCGACCCGAAATCCGCTTATATTGAACGAGAAGACCCACTACAGCTGCCAGCGCGGCCAGTGGCCCTAACAGCGACATCGTAAACACCGTAATCGAACGCGTAGAAACAATTCCTAACTGATTGCTACCTTCATTTAACAGCAGCATGGAGCTGCTACATTTGACTGGACATTAAGTTAAGAACGATCTAACTTAGTGAGCCATGAAAACCACCAGAAGGCAGTACGACGAAGAATTCAAAAAGATGGCTGTGGAGCTAGCAGAGGCTAAAGGTTCTCTAAAAACCACCGCTGAAGAGTTAGGAGTAACCCCACAAATTCTTACCCGATGGCGCCCAGAACGAGTGGCGGCTCAAGGCGCCCCAGCCCGTAGTCGAGCCTTAGTGAGCCAGGAACAACAAGAAATAGTACAGCTGAAGAAGGCGCTCAAACAGGCTGAATTAGAGCGTGATATATTAAGAAAGGCGGTCGGCACGCGGTGCCCGGCATCTTCTCCAGGGGAGACCACACGGCGGACCGTAGGAAATATTCGGATTCATAAAGGCTCACCAAGCCCAGTTTCCTACGGTCCGCCGTGCGGTTGAGACGATGTGCAAAGTGCTACAAGTGAGCCGCAGTGGGTATTATTATTGGCTAACCCAACGAGCTACCAAACGAGCAACTGAGACTAAGGCTATCACCCGATTGATCAGTAGCCTATTCACCACTAGTAAAGGTCGCTACGGAAGTCCAAAAATCACGGCTGATCTGAAAGCACAAGGCCTAAACGTATCCCGACCTCAAGTGGCCAGGCTGATGAAGCAGGCTAACCTCAAAAGCGTCATTCAGAAGAAATATGTAGTTACTACTACGGATTCAAAGCACACCTACCCAGTAGCTGAAAACCAGTTGAACCGCCAATTCAATCCTCCAAAACCGGGTCAGGCTTGGGTTTCTGATCTGACGTACATCCGGACTGGTGAAGGCTGGCTGTAGCTGACCATGATTATGGATTTGTATGACCGAAAAGTGATCGGCTGGGCTCTGAGTAAGTCGATGAAGGCCGCTGAGACGACCATTCCTGCCTGGCAAATGGCGATTAAAAACCGGCCCATCGGGCGAGCATTAATCTTTCATCGCTCCGGCGCCCCGGTCGGAGCGCGGGGTGCAGTATGCCTGTCATGGGTTTACCAAGCTATTAAAAAAATATCCGCTGGTCCTGCAAAGTATGAGTGGGAAGGGTAATTGTTGGGATAATGCCGTGGCAGCAAGCTTTCGCTTCGGCGATCCGATTCAAAAACCTGAAGTCGGAATTGGTTTACCAGCAGGATTTCCAAACTCAAGCCACGGCTAAACAGGCAGTCTTCGAGTATATAGAGATTTGGCGGCCGCCGCTGCGGT
>JAKONH010000435.1 GCA_022702045.1 Spirosomataceae bacterium | reverse complement strand
GCCGCCAGTTTGGTGGTCCGGCGCATAGTCCAGTTGTTCTGAAAAATGGATGACAGTCCGTTCCAGAATTCACCCATGTTCGCACCAACCCGACTGCCGATCTGCATTTCCTCCATCGCTCCACGGTCGTATGGTTCGGCGTAGGCCATCATGCCGTGCTGCTGGCAGAAGGTGCGGAACTGCCCGTAGTAGGCATCGGCCATGAGGTCGGCCTGCGCTCGGCGAAAATCCCAGAGGAAACGCTCCGTCGTATCGACACTGCCGACGATGCGGCCCGTTAGGGCAGGCAGGTAGGTCGTCAGGTCGTACCCCGCCCGTTGCCGGAATTCGTCGGCGAAGCGGGCGGTCCAGTTCTGCATGCCGACTTCGTAGCTGTCGATCAACAGACCGACTTTGCCGTTTTTGGTCAGCGGTCCCAGCGTGGGCAGCAACTGTTCCATCATCTTGTCCAGATGAAACGCGATGGCGTCGGCGCTGTACTTGTCGCATTCCAGGCCGATACCGGTGTCGGGTGCCGACCGGTTGAGTGTGCCGATTGGCGTAAAGCCAAGGCGCAGTACGGTCCAGTTGCCTGCCGGCGCATCCCAGCGGAGCGTGCCCTGCGTATCGACCCGGTCGGTCAGGTCAACAAGTTGGTCGGGACGAATCGTGCTTGTGGACGGTGCGGTTTCGGCGGGTGGGGGCGGGGTGTTGTTGAACCGATCGTTGGTTTTTTTGCGCCAGTCGGTTAGGCGGGGGCCGCTCGAAAAGCGGATCTGTGTAAGCTGTCGGGCGGCTGCCGACACCAGTCGGAAGTATCGGCACTCCGTCGACGTGAATTCAAGCAGCTGCGGTTCGGGCTCCGGCGTGGTGGCGAATGCTCCCTTGGCGACTGGCTGGAACGTAACCCCGTCGACAGAAGCTTCCAGCGTGAACGGCGTACCGCCCCGGCCAAACGCCATGCTGCCTCCCGCTGCCGGTTCAGGAGCCGGTGCATCAGCAATGGGTTGACTTATAAACGACACCGACCGGGCCTCGTACGGTTGTTTAAAAACGAACAAGATGGAACTGACACTCCCTTCGCCCGGCTGCATCGACAGGCCGGTCGTCAGTTGATCGGGTGAACCCTCGGCCGCACCCGTTCTAATTTTCTCGACCAGCATAGTCAGCGGTTCTTCGCCGGGCAGGGTCGGAAAGGCCAGCACCCGAATGTCCTGGTAATAAGCCAGTCGTGTCAGCGGTTGGGGTAGCGACGCCGTTACGGTCCGGCCGCCGGTCAGGCTGGTTTCGCTCCAGACCACCTGCTGCATGGCGCGGTCGGGCGTAATCCATGGCCCGCCACTCGACGACCAGCCGGGGCAGTTGTGCATCGTAAATTCCAGCCCCAGCCGCTGGGCTTCCTGAATGGTGTGTTTCTTCAGGTCAAGCCAGTCTGGGCTCAGGTACACCAGCGGTCCTTTGGGAATGCCCGTGCCGGCGTCGAAATTCTGAAATCCGCCCAGGCCAATGGCTTTCATCGCTTTCAGATCGCGGGTAATGCCGTCTTTCGTGACGTTGCCATTCATCCAGTGCCACCACGTATGGGCACGGGCCGACATGGGCGGTTGGGCAAAGGCGCTGGCTAATTCATCCGCAGAAGCAGTGGCCTGACTGCCCTGGAGAATACCGGTGGGGGTGACCAGTGCTACTAGTCCGGTAGCCGCACTTTGTTTCAGAAACGTACGTCGTTGCATAGGGTAGGAAGTAATAGCGCAAGTAGAAGTAGCATTACCTATGTACCTACCTACAGTTGCCTACTGCTCGTTTTCCATCGCATCGTTGTCGTGCGGCTCATGTCCGAAATGAGGCAGAAGAGCCAGCTCGCCAAAAAGAGCGTACTTGTCGCTGGTAGTTATCCGGTCGGTTCGTACTTTGTCACGAAGCAGGTATTAATTATAGCGGTATGAACTCCGAATTTCAGGCGCAGTTGCTGGTTGTGGAAGATGAGCCCAAAGTAGCCGCCTTCATCAAAAAAGGTCTTCAAACCCAGTCCTATGCCGTCGAGGTGGCGATGACGGGCGAACAGGCCAAAAATCTGCTGACCAGTTCCCGCTTCGACCTGATTATTCTGGACGTCAATCTGCCGGATATAACAGGGCTCGAACTGGCCGAGTACATCCGGGCCAGGCCCAGTCAGGTTCCCATTCTTATGCTGACCGCCCTCGATACCGTTGCCGACAAGCTGCTGGGATTCGAGGCCGGTGCGGATGACTATCTGGCAAAACCTTTCGATTTTATGGAACTCCTGGCCCGTGTCAAGGTACTGTTACGCCGATCTGCGGTGGTGCAGCAACCGGAGCAAATCCTGCGTGTGGCGGATCTGGAACTCGATTTACACGAACGGGTCGCCCGGCGGAATGGACAAACCATTGCGCTGACCGCCCGTGAATATACCTTGCTGGAATACCTGATGCGGAATGCGGGCCGGGTTGTCTCCCGGGTCGATATTGCCGAACAGGTCTGGGACGTCGGCTTTGACACCGGTACGAATGTGATTGATGTGTACGTCAGCTATTTACGCGCCAAAATCGATAAAAATTCGCCCACCAAACTCATTCATACGTTGATTGGGATGGGGTATGTCATCAAAGAAAAATGAGTCTGCACACACGATTGACCCTGCTGTTTACGGGCGTTGTGTCGCTCTTGCTGGCCCTGTTCTGTGGCATGCTGTACCAACTGGCCGAAACGTACCGGGAGCAGCAGTTTCAGGAGCGTCTGCGGGCGGAAGCCATGACGGCTGCTCACCTGCTACTGGGCCATGAGCGGATGGGGCCTGTCCTCTATAAATTGCTGGATAAAAACCACCTGACGGTGCTGCCGGAGGAAGAAATCCGCATTTATGATATGCACCGCCGATTGATCTATGAGAGTGGGACGGATTACCTTAGGGTAACGCCCGGAACGCTTGCGCGCATTCGGCAAGTTCGTGAATTAACCTGGGGGCAGGGAGGCCGTCAGGTTGTCGGTAGGCTGTTCACCAGCCATCAGCAGCCTTTTGTTATTGTTGCTTCCGCCGTGGATGAGTACGGGAAGCGTACGGTCGCTAACCTCGGCAAGTTGCTTGGTATTGGCTGGTGTGTCATGATTGGCTTAACCGGGCTGGCTGGCCGTCTGTTTGCTGGCCGGATGCTCAGTCCAATTCGTCAGATCAATCGTCAGATCGACACCATTACGGTATCCAATCTCTCCCAGCGGTTACCCGAAGGCGCGCACCGGGACGAACTAGGTCAGTTGGTTCAGCGATTCAACCGCATGCTGAGCCGCCTGGAAGACGCCTTCCAGTTGCAGCGGTCATTCGTTTCCAGCGCGTCTCATGAACTGCGAACACCGCTAACGGCCATCACCGGCCAGGTAGAGGTAGCGCTGCTGGCCGACGATGAGCCGGATGAACTACGCGCCACGCTGGTGTCTATTCTCGACGATATGCGCGGCCTGAACCGACTGGTGAATGGACTGCTGGCGCTGGCCAAAGCCAGTGTGGATGTGTCGGCCGTACCCATGGCGCCGGTACAACTGGATACGCTGCTGAAACAGATTTGCCTGGACTTCAGCCGACTTCAGCCGACGTACACGATCGATTTGCACGTGGATGTACCTGACCAGTCGATGTCACTGGCCAACTGGCAGGTCAATGGAAATGAAACGCTGCTGCGGACGGCCTTTTTCAATATCGTGGACAATGGCGGTAAGTTCTCGCCGACCCATACGGTTCAGGTGCGGTTGTCCGGGTGGGGAACAGCCGTTCGGGTGACTGTACACAATACCGGGCCTGTCATCGACCCGGACCAACTGGCGCATATTTTCAATCCATTCCAGCGCGGGCGGAATGCGGGTAGTCAACCGGGGCACGGAATCGGTCTGGCGCTCACAGAACGCATCGTTCGGCTCCATCGGGGGCAGATTCAGGTCGACTCGTCGGTCCAGGCGGGCACGACGTTCACGGTTACGCTACCCGTCTGATACGTCTGCTTTGGGTATCGCTACCCGCGAACCGGTTGCCCCTGACTGGCTGACCTAGGTACTGACGTAGCCGGCCATTTTTCCCATCAATACCACAATTATACGGTGATACGCATTTCTAATGCCGTTCTAATGACGCTCTAACAGGAGCCTAACCCGGGGGGGCGACCTTTGTAGAGTCAATCAGGCTGTCGGTAAATACCGCAATTTTTTAGCCTGACGGACGCGACAAAAACTGATAGAAGTCATGAAAACATACCTTGTTATCACCGCCCTCAGCTTGCTTACCATTCTCAACGCTTCGGCTCAGGATGATGCGAAAGTACGCCGTGACGTAACGTATTCAACGCATAACTACAAACACCCGAACAAAGCTGCCGCTGCCCGTCAATGGAAGGCTCAGGAAGGAGTAACGGTGGCTGCCCCCGCCCTGAAGCAGGGACCTGCTGTTAGCTACAAGCACCAGGCTCCGGGTGCAAAACCTGCTGGTGGCGTAGTGGTGCCGCACACGCCGGAAACCGACGTTGCGGTACGGAACTATAAAATTCAGCGGGTTCAGGAGCCACGGTCTTCGGCTACTGAGATGACGGCTGGTAGCCCGCAGAAACAGACCAGTACCAGTGGAGACTAACGACGGGATGGCGCCCGTAAATCGGCGTCTGTCTGACAAAACCGAGCTGCACGCTGGCAAATTGAATAGGCTCTTGCTTAGCCATTCGGTTTGCCAGCGTGCCATCTATCCTTTAAATCCATTCCAGTATGTATTCACCCGATGTAGCCTTGGGGCTAGGTAGTCTGGTATATGCCTTAGCCTATTTGGAAGGACGCCCGCACAAAGAGGTAATGATTACGGCGAGAGCGCTGCTACGCAACGAACCGCACGGAGCACTGGCGATCAGCGGTTATTTTCTGCGCGAAGTCGTCAGGGAATCACCCGAAGAAGCGTATGCCTTTGGTATGCGTCGACTGGTAAGCAGGCAGACGGAATTGACCGACAGCCAGAAAAAACGGTTTATCTCCCTGTTGCTGCGTGTAGCCCGGGCGCACATGGGTATCTCCGTGAGTGAATGGGCATTCATTCGGCGGTTCCGGCAGGAGTTGCAGCAACGCCGGAACGAGTAAGACGGTACCCTTTTGTTCGCGTAGTGCAATGGTTAGGTATTCCAACGCTTCCCGTCCGATTCTGGTCTAACCAGGAAAACCAGAGCGATGAAGACGAGCAAATGGCTTTCGATTGTATTGGTTGGGCTGATAGGCTGCTCAACAGCTACACCAGATCCGCTGGTTAGCGAGGATACTACAGCGACCCTGAATGGGCAGGCCTGGAGTGGTTTTTCGACTGCCTGGAAAAATGCGGGTGATTCCTGTGGCCCGAATACCATCAATCTGATAATTCAGAACAAGCTGGCTTATCCCAGAGCGCGCTTACTGGCTCCGGCTTTTTGTGCCGGCTACTGCGGAGACCAGTTACTTACCTTCACCAGACTGCCGCCGGCGGCTGGCGTATACACGCTGTCAGCTAGTCAGCCCTGCGCCGTAAGTCCGAATCAAGTAGACGTGAGCTTTATGACCCTGATTGGCGGTGACGTGCTTCGGGATCAGTATCAACCCGATTTAACCAAAACGAGCACGATTACCATTACCCGCTACGATGCGCAAGGCGGTGAAATCGAGGGTACGTTCGAGGGTACGCTGGTACGCGACAAGCGTTGGCAATCAACGACCGACGCGGCTGAAACTATCTACTTTCAAAATGGCTCATTTAAAACGAAAGTACCCTGACCTGTTTTTCACGCTTTAGCTTACTTTTCCCCGGTCGTCTCGGACTACCTGTCAATGACCTGGCAGTAGCTGGGGAAGTTACACGGCCCGTTATGAGGGGACTATGAATGGCGACACAATCCGGTTAGCGAATCGTAATACGCTGTGCCCAATACAAGGTAGTATCTTTCTACAAACCCTGAAGCTGGTTCGTCAACACGAACACGCCTATTCCGCGCTGCTGTCAAGCGTGTACGCGTTGACTTTCTTTACACGCAATCTTTAGAAATCAGTTACCTTTTACCGAAGTGGTTGATGAATGGACATGGAGGTAACTCGGGACTGGTTAGTACCTTGTATGCGTAGTCGTCTGCTGGTTACATCGATATGCTCAATTCAATCCTTTTCTTGTATGCAGTTAGCTTCGTTACGCGCTGTTCTCGGTTTGATTGCCGCATCCCTGCTGATGGGTGCATGTAGTAAGGAACCGGCGCTCAGTCCGCCCGACCCGCAGGACCTGGTACTGGTCAAAAAAGTGACGGCTTCGTACCTTGAAGCCAATGCAACGATGGTTCGCCCGGACCAGCCCATCTTCTACCAGGATATCGCATTCTACTCCCAGGTACGAGGTCAGACGGTATACCGATACGATGCGCAGCGTCGCCTGACATACGTAGAAAGCAGAAACCCGGACCGACCCGACTACACCTACGAATGGGGGGATGTTTCGCTCGATTATACGGCCAATCAACTCATTTACACCAATCGGCGAGTATCGCCCCTGTCGCCCGTCATCTATACACTAAACAGCCAGGGCTACACGACTACATACAACACCTACGACCAGGATGGCTTTATGACTTTCCGTCAGGATGGGCCCAATGCTACGGTGAAGCAAACGATCATTGATGGCAATATCACGCAGCGGATCGAGCAGAATGCCATCGGTCGTAAGACAACAACCTACGAGTACGACATGACGAAAATTGGCCTGCCTGACCCTGAAAAGGCGTTGTGGGGGCGCCCCAGCCGGAACCTGGTCGTGAAGAAGACAGAGACTGACGAGTCGTTTAGTGGCGTAGCGTCTGGCTGGCCTGATCGGCGAGTGACTACCTACAGCTATACGTTTGACGCGCTCGGCCGGCCTGCGAAACAGACCGCGTTGACCGAGGTGAGTTTGCAACCCAGTTCAACCAGTTTGTGGCGAGAACTACGCGTCACTACGTTTGACTACCAGTAAGAACGGTTCGGATTGTAGGGGTGCCGCTGTTCTCGAAACTGCCTAAGGCCGGTTATAACCGGTTTGCCGGGAGATCCCGGAACAGCGGCTACGTCGGCTATACTGGTTTGGGAACGGGAACGATCAGCGTCCACTTACGCTGGTTCCAGAAGCGGTGCCAGACGCCAGCTTCGTCCGCTTTGTAAAAGCCTGACATCCGTTCGGGTTTGCCCGGTTCGATCATTGTCCAGCAGTCTTGTTTCAGCAGCTTCGTCAGCTTGTGTATCGTGCCCGCCTGTACATCGTGCGTTGTGCCGGGCAGGCGCTGCACCGTTGTTAGCGTGAACCGGCCATCGTCCGTTGGCTGCGCAACGATTTCGACGTAACCGCCCGACAGGATAGTACTCCGAAAGGGCCAGGGATGGTCGTGAAATAACGCGTCATTGGCTGCCGTAAAGTGATGAAGTACCCGGCCACCGCCCAGGTGGTATTTGGTAAAGTGCTGGTTCATTCGCTCAATGCGAATGATGCTTTCTGGGGTAGTGTATGAGTGCATAAATTTTGTTTAGAGCAGGCTTGGGACCTGTAGCCAACATGCGTTAGCCAAGACACGGGGACCCCCAACCGGTTGCCCGCTGTTTTACTACAAAATAATAGTATAGGTAGTTGCCGAATGAGCCCACAAAGGCCTTTTGAGCTACCTTTCATTGCCTGATAGCGTGCCCCTGGCGGCTATGTAGCTCCACAGGTAGCAGGCTGTAAATCGGAGCAAGTATTGCCTGGCAAACAGTCGGCTTACAGTATACACCAGTACCTGACGAAAGAGCCTTTTTCTTTCGTCAGGTACTGGTGTATACTGTGTATTTAAAGCGCTACTGCCAACTGACCTCTGCTATGCTACCCGCTTGACGCAGGCACACAGGTAGGCTGGTGATGCACCGGGAAGTTGCAGGAGTTCGCAATAAAACACTTCCGGTTAGCCGGCTCGTGCAGGGCATTCGCTTTGTCGATCATACTGGCGTCGGCAACCGTAACGATAGGATGGAGCGTCACGTCCCGAAAGCGTCCCCCGCCGTCCGGGGTTTCAATCATCGTGCCCGTTGCCCGATCCATGTAGTCTGTTACGATAACGCCCGCTTCGGCGCAGAGATGCAGATACCAGAGCATGTGGCAGGTCGACAGGGAGGCTACGAGTAGTTCTTCGGGGTTGTGGCGTGTGTGGTCACCGCGAAACGAAGGGTCGGCCGAGCCGGTAATGTCGGGCTTGTTATCCACCGAAATCGTGTGGCTTCGCTCGTAGCCTTTGTACGAGCGGGTGCCCTGTCCGGTATTTCCTGTCCAGGTTGTGGTGACGGTATACTGATGTTCGTTGGTCATACTGGGTAGTGTCATTACGATAAACTGGAAGGGTGCGCGTTTTCGCCACCCTCTGGACCGTAAAATAGCACCCAGGTGGCAAAATCGTCGGTGAATGGACCGAAGCGGTGCTCAACGCCCGCCGGTACAAATAGTAGATCGCCCGGTTCGACGGCCATCTGACGCCCATTCAGATCAAACGTACCGGTGCCGCTGGTGATGACGTACACTTCGTCGCGGGCGTGTGGCTGCTGCCTGTCGATACGGTCGGGTTTGTAGTATTCGACAACCAGACTACCGTGCGTAAACAGGGTGATAAATTCGACCGAATGGGCCTGTAATGCCCGCAGGCCAACTTCAGGGGTGAGTGGTTGAGTCATTGGGTCGACTGACGAAATAAAGATCAAAGCCGGGTGCCCAGAAGTCAGGCTGCGTGTACTGAAGCTGGAACCCGAATTTTTCGAAGAAACGGTACGCTACCTGCGAAGTACGGCACTCGACCAGGTGAATACCAGCGTGCTGGGCGATAAGCGCCAGGTTATGGCGTAACAGCGCCCCACCGATACCTGATCCTGCGTAGTCGGGGTCGCTCAGTATCCAGCCGATGCGGGCCGTAGCTGTATCGGGAGCCAGGTAATGCCCGCAACCGCCGACCACCTGCCCGGCCTGTTCGGCGATAAGATAAGGGTCAGTGTTCGTACGCAGAAAATGGGCGAAGTCGGCAGCTTCCTCCGGCGCAAAGGCGTGGGGTACGCTTTTGTGAAAGACAGCGAGTAACGGTTCGTGGTCGGTGGGTCGGTAGGGGCGAATTGTCATAGGGATTGCCTGCGTTTCGGTCAGTCGGTATGCAACAGACCTGTCTGGAATCTCCGCCAAAGTAGGTACGAACCAGAAACGGAGCCACCAGCGACCCCGTTTTTGATACAAGTACAGTCGCCAGATACCGGTACTACACGCTCAGGTAAGCCGGTAACGGTACACTGCTGTAGTCGGCGGGAACAGGCGGTAGCTGCACGGTTTTCAGCGGAATTACCCCCGCCCAGGTTGGCAGATCGCGGTCGGCCGCATCGTCGTTGGCGTTGCCGGTACGTACTTTCGCGGAGGCTTCGGTCAGTGAAAACGCCAGTACGGTCGTTTTGCGCAATTCACTGTCGGTCGTCGGGCGGAGGTCATCCCAGCGGTTAGGCACCATGTGGTCGGTGATCAGGGCCAGTGCCTGCATTTTTTCGGCATCGTCGGTCACTTTCTCAGCCTGTGCAAACACCACTACCGACCGATAATTAACGGAATGTGAAAACGCCGATTTGGCCAGAATCAGTCCGTCGGCCAGCATGACCGTGATGCAAACGGGGGCACCGTGTTCGATAGCCCGAATGAAATGACTGCCTACCGAGCCGTGGATGTACAGTTTGTCGTTGTGGCGGGCGTGGGCGGTTGGTAGGGCAAATGGTTGACCGTCGATCACGGTACTGACGGTACAGAAGAGGGCTTCGTCCAGAATGGGGTGAATCGTGTCGGCGTCGTAGTGAGCGCGTTTAGCCAGACGGCTGGGGGTTGTGCGAGCGGTTTGCATAGCGATGGGTGTTTAAATCGTGACAAACCTCGATCTTTACCGGACTAGTCAGATCGTCCGCTTTTTGAAAACATACTAGTCCGGTTGTGCTGCCCTATAAATCCCTGATTCAACTCGACAAGGCCCTGTCGGTGCCCGTATTCATACAACTCGGCGATCAGTTGCTCCAACTGGTTCGGGCCGGAACGCTGTCGGCGGGGCAGCGGCTGCCGGGCACGCGTCAGCTGGCCACCCTGCTTGGCATCCATCGACAGACCGTCGTGGCTGCGTACGACGAAGGGCTGGCACAGGGCTGGCTCGAAAGTCGTCCGGGTAGTGGCACCTACGTGGCTGCGCACGTTCAGGAAATTCGGCCGCAGTCGCTGCCAGCTAGTGAGCAACGGGAAAATGCCCTACCCGCAGCGAAGCCCGTCGGCAATCGACAGACACCTGGCTACGCATTTGCGACGGGGCTGCATCTGGTACGACCCGTTATGACGTCGCTAACCGGACTACGGCTCGACGATGGGTTTCCCGACATCCGGCTGGCGCCGATGGATGAGCTGAGCCGGGCGTACCGGTCCTATTTCCGCTGGGGTGATCCGCAACGGCACTTCGGCTATGGCGATACCAAAGGCCATCCGTTGCTGCGCGAACAGCTGACGCAGCATCTCAACGAAACGCGCGGTCTGCAAATTACGCCTGACAACGTACTGATCACGCGCGGTAGCATCATGGGATTACACCTGACAGCACAGGTGCTGTTGCGGGCTGGTGATGTATTTGTGATGGGGGAGAGCAGTTGGGCGGGGGCGGCTATGAACGCCCGACAGGCGGGGGCTACCGTGTACACTGTTCCTGTCGACGAGCAGGGGCTGGACGTTGACGCCCTGGCCCGGCTATGCGCAGAACAGCCGGTGCGGATGGTGTACGTAACGCCCCATCACCACTACCCAACGACTGTTACGTTGCGGGCTGACCGGCGGATTCGGCTGCTGCAACTGGCTGAACGCTGGGGCTTTGTCCTTGTGGAGGATGATTACGATTATGATTTTTATTACCTCAGCCGCCCCATTTTACCGCTTGCCAGCGCCGACCGGCGGGATATGGTCGTTTATGTAGGGTCGTTGACCAAGTCGATTGCACCGGCCTTTCGGATTGGCTATGTCGTGGCCCCGACTGCCCTGATCGATGAACTGGCCCGGCTCCGGCGCATCATTGACCGACAGGGTGACTCCATGCTTGAGTTTGCCATCGGACAGTTGCTGAAGAGTGGCGAACTGAACCGGCACTTCCGCAAGGCGTTACGGACCTACCAGGCCCGGCGTGATCATTTCTGTGCACTGCTGACTGACCAACTGGCCGACGAAGTGCGGTTTACCAAACCCGATGGGGGCTTAGCCGTCTGGGCTACGTTCCGGCCCGACATAGACCCGGTGGCAGTGGTCGAACGGGCGCACAAATACGGCTTGTCGCTGGCCGACGGGCTGAGTCATGACCTACCTGGCCGGCGGTTCAACAGTACCCGGTTAGGCTTTGCGTCGAGTACGGAAGCCGAGCTGGACGCGTGCGTCGCCATGCTGCGAAAAGCCATTCAGGCGGGTCGATAATTAGTAGACAATAGGCCGATTACTGGTTATAAGTGACGCTGTGCTGGTACCGGAATTAGCTGAACGGGTTACGTCTAAACGTTGTCGGTTTGACCGAACGCCAGACGTAAAGTGTGAGCAGGATACCAGCTATGACCAGCAGCAAGTGCCCGATGATTTTAAGGAGCAGCAAGGCTAATGCGGCAACGAAAACGACAATTGCGACCAGGATTAGTAGCGGGAGAAGTGTATGGGTTGTCATAGTCAGTCGGTGTCTACTGACACAAATAACCACAGCCGTTTATTGTGCTACTCGCCAAGTAGGACAAACGGTAGCCGGTGTGTACCAACGCGCTAACGGGCTGTTGTATAGCAGACCTCAGGCAGGCAGGTAGACGTAAAACGTCGCGCCCTCGCCCGGTTTGCTTTCGGCCGTAATACCCCCGCCATGATTCTCAACGACGCGCTGACAGATGGCTAACCCAACGCCTGTACCTGGAAAGTCGTTCTTGTTGTGCAGGCGCTGGAAGACCTGAAAAATCCGGTCGAGGTATTTCTCTTCGAAGCCGATTCCCATATCCTGAATGCAAACCTGGTGAAAGAAGTGGGCGTCGCTGGTTGGCTTTACATGGTCCGGCAGGTCACGACGGGGCTTTACCATACTGTGAATGGCAACTCGCGCTGACTGCCCCGCTGGCGTAAATTTGAGGGCATTCGACAATAGGTTCTGGAACAACTGCCGCAACTGCATTTCGTCGCCGTTGACGATAGGCAACGATGTGATATTGAGTTGCGCCTTGTGCTGGCTGACCGCCCAGTCGAGCGTAAGCAACACATCCTTAACCACATTATCCAGCGAAACGGACTGCAACGTTTGCTGGCGGATCGACAGGCGAGAAAAAGCCAGTAGATCCCTAATAAGCGTCGACATGCGGGCGCTGGCATCGGTGATCCGCTCGATATAGTGTCGGCCGGTGTCGGTGAGCTGATCACTTGTTTGCTGTTCCAGCAACGAACAGAACGCCTGAATTTTGCGGAGGGGCTCCTGCAAATCATGACTGGCTACATAGGCAAACTGCTGAAGACTGTCGTTGGATCGCTCCAGATCCTGGTTCGCCAGTTCCAGTTCCTGGGTTCGAATGTGCACCCGCTCTTCCAGTTCCTGCGACAACGCCCGGTACTGTTCTTCGCGCTGCCGTAACGCGGCTTCGACCCGCGCCCGCTCAATGGCTTCCCAGGTCCGTTCCGCCGTTTCGTCCAGTAGCGTTAGCTCATCCGGCAACCAGGCATGTGCATCCCGACGATGAACGAACATGACCGCCAGCAGGCGTCCGTCTTTCAACAATGGCTTATTCAGGGCGGCCCCTACCTGCAACGACTGATAGGCGTTGCGGTCTGCTTCACTGAGCGAGATTGCCTGAACGATGTCAGGCTGAACGACGGTACGGCCTGCTAGCAGGTCGACTGCCAGAGGTTGTCCAAAATCGGCGTATCGGAAGTAGCCCGTTATCTGTGCTACCCCATTTACATAGTTGTTGGCGGCTACGAATGCTATCCCGTCGCCCTGATCTTCGGCGTAACCCACCCGGTTGGCACCGACATAGTCGCCGAGCAGACAGGCGGCCTGGTATTGAATCTGTGTCGGGTCGAGCAGCGATCGCAGCTGATCGCTGAGTGTTAGCAGAAAGGTTTGGCGTGCTTCGTTGGCGGCTAGCTGACGACGAGCGATTACCTGCCCGCTTATGTCGACAGCGGTATTGATGACGCCATAGATCAGGCCGTTATCATCGTACAGGGGATTATAGGAGAAGTTGAACCAGAATTCTTCCAGCTTTCCATCGACAACGATAGCCGCTTTGCCTTCGGGATTGTGATACGATTCGCCGGTGTCGTATACGTGTTGCAGCAGTTCCAGGAAAGGCTGACCAATCAGTTCGGGCATCGCGTCGTGCAGCGCTTTCTCCCGTACGGAGTCGTCTTTGCCCCAGATAGTTAGCATAGGTTTGTTAATTGCCCGAACGACCATGTCGCGCCCCATGAAAACAACTGTTGCCGTGGGGGAGTCATAAACCAGGCTGCGAAAGCGCTGTTCACTGCGTTGTGTCTGCTGCCGGGCCAGTATCAGCTGAGTGATGTCCTGCGCGATACCCGAGAAGCGATAGGGTGTACCCGTTTCATCGAAAAAGGCATGCCCCCGGCAGTGAAGCCAGCGCAGTTGCCCGTCTTCAGCACCAATCGTGCGAAACTGCAGGTCGTACTGGCCTGCTGACTGGGGGTTGAGTGCCCACTGAACAGCCGTATCGACGTTCGTTGCGTCGTCGCCATGAACATAGCGGAGTACCTGTTCATACGGTACGATGTCGTTCTGATAGAATCCGAACAAGTGCTTACAACGGCTGTCCCACCAGACCTGCTGGTTTTTTATGTCCAGATCCCAGGTGCCAATCGCGGCTGCCTGAAGGGCAAAATGCATTCGAGCCAGTTGGTCAGGGCGTCCATCGTTGAGGAGCGTCTGTTCACCAGTCATATGTAAGTTATTAAAAAAGGAATGGTCAATTTACTGCATTAGCAGCAGCTGGCTTTCAATCGGTGTACTGTTTCTATCGTATGACCCTCTTGTATACGATTCCGATAAAAGCGTCTTTTGTACGCGCTACTTTTATCTACCCAAAGGAGGCTAATCGGTACAAAAAAGCGCCGACCATAGGGTGGTCGGCGCGGGTCGTACAAGTTATAGGACGGTGTTTACTGGTCAAGTCAGGTTGACAGGTGTCGATTACTGACTGGTATTATCAATATTCTGGCCGAGAGCTGGTTGCCGTAAATTCCTTTGCTTGATTTGTAACGTCGACTTGTTGACTAAGCCAGCACACGTATGCGTTGTGTGTTGTAACTTCTTTTCACATACATGATTATAAAATGAGTGTGGCTTGCTGTCATAGGTGTTTCATTTAACTGTAGCAAAGCTATGGTTAGGTAACTTATTGATCAAATTGATTTAATTTATAGCCTGATAAATAATAATGATATGAAAACTGGTGAATACCTTTTTTTGTTTTTCAATTGATTGTAGGTCAACTGGTTATTTTATTTTATCTGATTATTGGCGCTGCAAGCTATCATTCGGTGTGTCCGCTGAGGACAGGGATTATAGACAAAATAAAAAACCTTTGCTCCCAGCAACGGTTAGGTAGTACAGTCAATAAGTACGATTCAAACGAATTCGACAATGGATAAACTACAGAAGTTTGAGTTGATGAACAAAATCGTTCGTGAACTCGAAGATTTGCAGAACAGTCAAAATGCACTGATTGAAAAGATCGGCAAAATTGAGGTAGACAACATGAATGGGTTGAATGACTCATTTCTGGAAAGAAATCTTGGCGAGATGCACGGCAAAGTAGCCGACAACGTTGACGCTGTTACGAACATATTTACGTACTTCGAACAGCAGCGCGATGAGTACGGTGATAAAAACCGGTCGGCTATCGAAGCATTAGAGGCACAAGCTGCCGCTGAAGCTGCAAACGAATAGTTTTATTAGAAGGAGTATTTTGCAAAACGCCGGACGACATGTCCGGCGTTTTTGTGTTTGCAGGCAATGCCTAATACAGTAGTTTACTGGATCGGAATGGCGTATCAGCCGCCTGCAGCAGTTTGTTGCGTAGCCGGGCGTTGTAGTTGGGTCGCTCAGAGAGGAAACGGCGAACTAACTGTGCGACATCGGTTGTCTGATAGCCTGACAACGTCGACCGAAGCCAGGATTCAGGGAAAAAGATGTCGCCCGTCCGCTGAATTTCATCCAGTAAGTCCAGACTTTTCGGCAGATACGTCACCGACGTTGCCGCCCGCAGTGGGTGATGCAGGTAGCCCAACGCTGCCGTTACCCAGGCTTCGTGTTCCCGGTTTTGCTCGTCGGCTAGGGAGATAAAAAACCGGTTGCGCTCGGTAATGTCGCTCGACAGGGCGGGCATTATAAACTGAAGTCGTTTTTGCCGGTCGGGGTTTTTGATGCGCGCCAGTTGGCGTGTCAGAATGTCGGGGGCCGGGTAGTCGCGAACGGCTAACGAGAGGGCAAGTGCGGTGTAGTCGTCTTCGGTGAGCGTAACGCCGACGGGAGCCAACTGCTTGTCCCAGATCTGGTAGAGCTGCTGCTGCGCGTCGGGGGTAAGGGCAACACTCTGGTAGAGTCGGAACAGCACTTTCTTTAATCCCGGACTGGATGGTCCCGGACTGGATGGTCCGTTCGTTTTAGCCTGTTCCATCGCCTGCCAGCTTGCCCGTTCTACCTGTCCGGCCAGGGCCGTGCGGTCGTTGGGGCGGGTGAAATTCCAGACAAGGTCCGACAACTGACCCGTCAGCAAACGCAGGTTCAGCTCTTCCGTTTCTGTCGCCAGTAGTGAGCGGTAAACAGCAGCCAGTCGGGCCGGGCGCACAGCCTGTCCCGCCAGCATATTCTCGTACAGGTTAATATAGGAAGCAGCCCGGCTGACGGGATCGGTTAGCATGGGAAGCCGGTCCAACATTGTCGTATCGACTGAAAACCGACCGTAACCGCGTCCGTCGCTGTTTAGAATAACGAACAACGGCGCGTCTTTACCACTCGCTTCGGGTACGTTCACCTGCGTCGAGGTGAGACTGACGGGCAGTGTTTCGATCCGGTTAGCATACACAAATGCCAACTCGAACGACTGCGGCCAAACGCGTTTCGAGCCGTCTTCACCCACCTGCTTTACTGTCAGCGTACCGACACGCCCGGCCTGTTGCGTAAGCTGATACGACACCACCGGTCGGCCCGTCTGTTCGACCCATACTTTATTCCAGGTCACCAGATCGGCGGGCGTTCGTTTGTCGAGTATCGTAATCAGGTCGGTCCAGGTGGCGTTGCCGAAGGCGTAGGTCCGGACGTATTCCCGCAGGCCATCGCGTAAGTTGTCGGCACCGATGAGCGCTTCCAGCTGCCGCATCATGATGGGGGCTTTATGATAGATAATGCCCCCGTAAAGCGATCCGGCTTCCTGCAAATTTGCCAGCGGCTGTCCGATTGGATTAGCCCCTTCGGTACGGTCGACGGCATAGGCGGCCGGCAGATGATCGATGACGAACTTCAGGTCGTTGTTGACTTCCGGCATCGTAATCGCTGTCACCTTGTCAGCCATAAAATTGGCAAACACTTCCTTAAGCCACACGTCGTTGAACCAGCGCATCGTGACCAGATCACCGAACCACATGTGCGCCGTTTCGTGGGCGATTACGGATGCCCGCGCCAGCTTCTGATCGCGCGTGGCCCCATTGTCGAGAAACAGCGCTGACGCTTTGTAGTCGATAGCACCGACATGCTCCATGCCGCCGTATTGAAAATCGGGGATGGCCGCAAAGTCGAACTTGGCAAAGGGGTAGGGGCGTTGGGTATAGTCTTCCAGGAAGCGGAGCGCACTCGCGTGCAGCGAGAACAGTGAATCTTGGCTAAGCTTTATCTTGACTGGGTCGGTTTCGCGGTGGAGTAGCGTCATCGGCCGCTCGTCTGGCTTTTCGGTCACCACTGTAAACTTGCCCGCGACAAACGAGAACAGGTAGGTCGGAATCACGTCGGACGGGGCAAAGCGGATGGTCTTACGATTACCCACCGTTGTCGGTGCTTGCGCCTGCGCGTTACCAATGGCGACCCAGTTTTCCGGGACGGTTAGCGTGAGTTCAAACGTGGCCTTCAGGTCCGGCTGATCGAAGCAGGGAAAAACGGTGCGGGCACGATCCGGTACAAGCAGCGTGTACAGGTATTCGTCGTTGCGATTGAGCGATAGATTCCCCGCCGTGAATTGACTAGTAATCTGATTGCGTCCGGCTTTGAGTCGCGCCGGTTCGATCCGGATATGTTCGTTCTCGAAGACAATCGCTGCGGTATCGCCGTTAATCGTCAGCCGGTGCAGGTGATCGCGCGATTCCTTGAAATCGATCAACAGCGGTTCCTTCGTGGGCTTCCAGTCGAACGTGATGGTTTCCGTTGCCGGAATGGGTTCATTTTTCTGCCCCGGAATATCGAATGATAGCTGGTAGGCGAGGGTGCTGATCGTTTGTCGACGGGCCTGAGCCAGCGTTTGCGAAACGCCCGGTTCGACGGTGTAGGACTGGACAGGCATGGAACGATGACTGCAACTGGCCAGAAGGACCAGCATGATAAACGAAATGGCAGAGCGGTGCATAAGTGCCGGCGTAACAAAAGGGAAAAAGACAGAACATGTAGGGCTCCTGCGGCAACAGTATAGCTAACGAACCGGAGGATAAACAGCGAACCGAACAATAAACAGTGGCCTGTCTTTCGGCTTCCGCGTTTCCTGCTAACTGGCAAGTTAACGGTTCCTACGTTAGTTTTGCTTCTGCAATGCGCGCTCTACTTATTTATCTGCTCCTGTTTGCGGTACTGCTGCCTGGCATCAGTCCGTGGGGAACCATTGCCTACTATAATCTCAACCGCGATTACATTGCGCGGGTACTCTGCGAAAATCGGGACCGCCCCGAACTGCACTGTGACGGACAATGCTACTTGGCCAAAAAGCTGAAGGCCCAGCAGGACCGGCAGGATAAAGACACGACCGAGCGCGTTCGGAATACGCCGGTAGTGCAGCTTTTTTGCGAAGCAGAGACCGTCTTTTCGTTTGCGTTCCTGACCGCCCTGCCTGATGCAGCGGCCCTGTTTACGTATGAACGACCAATCGTTACCCGTCCGGTTGATGAGCTATTGCGCCCGCCCCGCTGCTGCTAGCTAGTATTTCTTTTCGGTGTTCTCGTAATGGTGACTCTTGACTGATAAAGTCCAGCGTGTCACCCTGGCTTGTGTCATACGCAGACGCCAGAGTAACCTGTTACCTTCTTTTCACAGAGCCAGTCGTTCAGTACTGGTTCGTAGTACCTTTTTACCATACAGTCTATGCTTGTTAGACAGTTTTTACTACTGCTCTGCTTTGTTTTAAGTAACCTCGTGTCTTTGGCGCAAGTAACGATTCGGGGTGTTGTGACCGATGATAAATCACCCAACGCCCCGCTACCCGGTGCTACCATTACCGTATTGGGATCGACTTTGGGTACGACCACCGATAGCAGCGGGCGTTTCGAACTTCGCACCACCAGGTCGGTATCGGCCGTGCAGGTTAGCTATGTCGGGTACCAGTCCCGTACGGTATCGGTTGCTGACCCAACGCCCGTACTGACTATTGTGCTGACTTCTGACAACCGCCGGAATCTGGACGAAGTGCGGGTCAGTTCGCGCTACTACCGGACGTATACGAGCAACAGCATTTCGAGCGCACTGCGGCTGAAAACGGCTCCAATTAACCTCTCACAGACGATCCAGACGATCACGCCTGAAATCATTGCCGATCAGGGAAGCTTCAACATGACCGAAGGCGTAAGCCGGAACGTTAGTGGCGTCATTCGGCAGGAAATATCGAATAACCTGGGTCCCTTTCTATTTATGCGTGGTGGGCTCATCTCCAGCCTGCGCAACGGTGTCGATCTGACACCCATTTATCGGGGACCGTCGCCTGACGACGCGGCTATCATCGACCGGGTGGAGTTTGTGAAAGGACCGTCGCTGTTTATGAACAATATCGGTGACCCGGCGGGTAGTTTCAATATTCTGACCAAACAGCCGACAGGTGTCCGACGGTACGCCGTTACAGCTATGCTGGGCAGCTTCGATTTCTACCGGCTAGCGGTCGATCTGGACGGCAAGTTTGACAAGAAAGGTAAGCTGCTATACCGACTCAATACGATGGGTATGACGACGAACTCGTTCGTCAAATTCGATTACAACCGGCGGTTTCTGGTAGCGCCCGTGCTCAAATACCGCATCAGTGACCACACGTACGTGTCGGCGGAATACCAGTATCAGGCAAACAAGTATGCGATGTACAGCCCCATCGTCATGACGCCGGCCGGGTTTGGAACGCTGCCTGTCGATTTTTCCATTAACGAATCCAGCGTGGGGCCGATACGGGCGCAGGATCACAGTGGCTTTCTGACGTTTTCGCATCAGTTTGATGTAAACTGGCAACTGACCGTACGGGGTTCGTTCCTGCGCAACAACGCGGAAGGTATCTACCTGTGGGTAACGGGCGTCAACGCGGCTAATCCGACCGTGCTCCTGCGGAATCCGAAGTACGACCTGAATCGAACGGACGTGTATTCGCAGCAGGCGTTCGTCAACGGGACCTTCACGACTGGAACGGTACAACATCAGTTGCTGGCTGGTATCGATGTCAATCAGAAGCGATTTCTGGCTGATAGCTACGTGTCGTACAATACCTACAAAGATGCCAACGGCACGACGCAGTTGACCTATTATCCGCTCGACGTAACCAATCCGAGCTACGGCGCTGAAATTCCGGGCTACCACACGCCGGGTGGTGTGGCCAATGGCAACACGAATCAGCGGGTGTCGTATGAGTCGGTTTACGCACTTGATGAACTGAGTCTGTTTCGGAACAAACTACGGCTCACGGTGGCGGGTCGGTTCACTACCGCCCGAACAGGTAATGATGTGTCGGGCGTACATACGGAATCGAGCGATAATGTCGTGACACCCCGCATCGGAATCAGTTATAGCCTGCGCCCCGACCTAACTGTGTATGCGCTCTACGACCGGACGTTTATACCACAGGCAGGCGTAACCGCTGGCGGAGACGCTATACGGCCGTTGCAGGGCGTAAACCGGGAGATCGGTATCAAGAAAAACTGGTTCAACGGCCGCTGGAACTCGACCTTGTCGCTGTATCGTATCAATCGGTCGAACATCATCGCCACAGACCCGAATAATGCGCAGTACCGGATTCAGGTTGGCCAGACGATGTCGCAGGGTGTCGATGTCGACATAGTAGGGCAGGTAGCGCGGGGGCTGAATGTGGTGGTAAACTACGCGTACAGCGATTCGAAGATCGAGCAGGATGTTAACCCGCTGCTGATCGGCACGCCGACGCCCATGTATGTCAAGCATGTACAGAATACCTGGCTCAACTACGTGCTGTCCGTCGGCTCCGGTCTGACGGTATCGTTGGGGTATCAGTATCAGGCTGGGCGGGGAGAGCGCTTTGCTACAGCGACGCAGCACACGACCCCCGATTACTTCCGGCTCGACGGTGGCCT
>JAKONH010000399.1 GCA_022702045.1 Spirosomataceae bacterium | reverse complement strand
GACGTCGACCGGCGCTTGCTGAGCAGCCCCAGTTCCAGATGCCGCACCACCAGTTGAAACGAGTGGCAGATCAGGAATACGAACTTCTTCTTGGCGTTCCGTTCGTTCCAGTCGAACAGGTTATCGATCAACTAGAAAAAACGGGGCTCCCAGGCTTCATCGGACGCCAGCGGGCTACCGGGGCCGCCCGACGAAATGTACACGTCGTAGCTGAGGTCGGGAAGTTCGTCGCTGCCCCGCACGTTGAAAACGTCGTAAACCAGGTCGACATGGTCGCGTTCCTGGAAATTTCGGATAATCTGGAAAATACAACGCATGCCCTGATTCGGCAGGTTGTTATTCATGTCCAATACGGCTACTTTCAACTGACTCATACGTGTTACGGGTAAATGAATGGCACACGGGTAACGCTGATTTGCACAACGATACACTGCGGTGATCTGCTGTATCAGCGTGCCATCGTAGTCTATTCGTTTGTCAACTAGCGGATGCCGAAAGAAGTTTCGTCAACGATGTAATCGACAACGCGTTTGAGATCGTTGGTCTGGTGAAAAACAGCCAGTTGCCGGTCGGCGCCCGTACCCATTTCGAGTATTTTGAGAGCGTAGGCGCACTCCTCGCGGCTCCCCAGTTCATCGACCACATCGTCGACAAAATCGAGCAGTTCGTGAATGAGCTGATGAGTAGGTACTTCCTGCTGCTTGCCGAAGTCAATCAGCTTGCCTTCGATGCCATACCGGGCCGCGCGCCACTTGTTTTCGCTGATAAGATTCTTGCGGTATAAGCGAAAATTGAGGTTGCTCGACATCAGCTTATGCACTTTGGCGACGAGCGCCTGCATGATGGCGGCCAGGCAAATCGTTTCGTCGACACGCATCGGTACGTCGCAGATGCGGAACTCGATGGTGTCGAAAAACGGATGCACCCGAATGTCCCAGTAAATCTTCTTACCGTTGTCGATACAGCCCGTTTTGATGAGCAGGTTGATATACTCGTCGTACTCGGCCGCACTGGCGAAATAATCGGGGATACCCGTACGCGGAAACTTGTCGAATACTTTCGAGCGGTACGATTTGAAGCCCGTGTTGCGGCCCTGCCAGAACGGAGAGTTCGTACTTAGCGCGTAGATATGCGGCAGGAAATACCGCATTGTGTTCATCATGTACACGCCCATGTCCCGGCTTTCCATACCAATGTGAACGTGCATACCGAAGATCAGGTTAGAGCGGGCTGCATCCTGCATCTCTTCGATGATCTTGTCGTAGCGCGCATCGGCCGTGATCTGCTGATCCTGCCAGCGTGAGAAGGGGTGTGTACCGGCCGATGCAATCTTGAGCCCTTGATTACCAGCCAGTTCGATGATGTGTTTGCGCAGGTGCGTAACCTCCCGCCGGGCCTCCTGAATGTTGTTGCAGATGTTAGTGCCGACCTCAACGACGGCTTGGTGCATCTCGGCCTTTACCTGCTCATGGAGGGTAATCTTACCGTCTTCAACGATTTGCCCGATGTGTGAGCGCAGGTCGCGGGTTACGGGGTCAATCGTCTGAAATTCCTCTTCAATCCCAATGGTAAAAACGGGCATGGTGACGTGATAAAAGTGGGTAGTTGTCGGTTGATGCTATAATGCTGTAGTAAGATAGCTGTTTTTGGCATACAACAATGAGTCGGCAAAATCGTCAGTACGTGCCAACGCTGACCGACAGGCGGTATAGGCTTCGCCAAGGTGGTGAAGAAATACTGCCTGCTTCACGCTACAAGTATATTCGCCTGACTAAAATTTGCAGGGAAGCTGGTGCATAATAACATTGTACGCCCATTCCCGAACCGGGATGGGTCGTTTAGCGCAATAGTGGTATGTAGCTGCGCGGTCGATTGGCGGCCGATTTATGAAGTATACCCACTCAGCCTTTTTGGGAAACGGTCAGGTAGCTGCCGTAGACGTTGAAGAGGGGGAAGCGTTCGCCCAGGTGCCGCGAGACTTTGCCGCTGCCGGTCACGCGGGTCGAGGCAAAGCCCGCTTTGTTTAAATGACCAGACAGGATCGAAACCGCCATAATATTGACGTGTGAGGGATCGGCGAATACGTCGTGTTTGCGAATATTGACGAGATAGGAGTGAGGGTTGGGCGTTGTCAGCAACAGGCGGCCGCCGGGCCGGAGCACTCGGTGAAACTCACGCAGCATACCGGGCAACTCGTCGGCGGGGATGTGCTCGACAACTTCGCCGGCAACGATCGTATCGAACGACACATCGGCGAAGGGGAGCGAGATGGCTGAGTCGACGAGCAGGTGGTCGTAAATGCCCGGCGGGATTCGGCGGATACGATCTTCCACCAGATCGATGCCGTACAGTTTCAGGTGTGGGCAATGTTGTTTCATCCGCTGTCCGCCCCGCCCGGTATTGCAGCCTACATCCAGTACATGGGTGCCGTGGGTGGACATGTGGCGCACAAACTGACTGTAACGTTCGAGGGCGAAGGTGTCGGTTTCACTCCAGGTCTGCTGTTCGTTCACAGACAGTGTGTTGTAAATCGTTGTTGAGTAGATCGGTGATGGCATGGTCAGTAGGGTTATCTGACCAAAACTAGATCAATGAAAATGGGATTAAAACACCTTTTAATAAAACTTCTTTGAGTTAGCTACGCAATGTAGTTAGCCGGTTTACACAGTGGGCGAAACGATAACATACAAGTGTGTATAAATTTAACGCGTGTTAAAACAGTTGATTTAAGCGGGACATTGCTCGATCACGGAATCGCTAATTTGTACAGATGGGTACCGTTTACTGGGTGTATATCGTCAGTGCTGCTTTGGAAAAGACAGTCAGCGGCCTAAAGCGTTAGTCAATTAACCCTAATCCGACTACGATATGGAACCTGATCTCAACCGGTTTGTCGATGCGCAGGCTGATGACTATGCGCAGGCACTAACCGAAATCAATAATGGCCGCAAACGGAGCCATTGGATATGGTATATTTTTCCGCAGCTCAACGGGCTGGGTTTTAGCGAGATGGCGCGCTTCTACGGCATTCGTGACATAGAGGAAGCAACGGCCTATCTGGCGCACCCCGTGCTGGGACCAAGGCTGATCGAGATTAGCAAAGCGTTGGTGGCCTTGAAGACCCAGTCGGCAAGTCAGGTGATGGGTAGCCCGGACGATCTCAAACTACGATCAAGCATGACCTTGTTTAGCCAAGTCGATAAGGCCGGTCCCATCCAGGGCGGCCAGGTATTTCAGGCAGTGCTGGACAAATTTTTCGATGGTAAACCCGACCCGAAAACGGTGTCGATGCTTGCCGGTCGTGGGTGACGTTGCGGCTTATCGTTTGGACATCCGGTTGGCGGTTAGTAACTGATCGGGCCGTAGTCGGGCGACTCGAAGGCCCGACAGGCGGGGGTGACGCAGCAGGTAGTCGGCGATCGGCATCGACGAGATGACCACCTGCCCGGCGTC
>JAKONH010000329.1 GCA_022702045.1 Spirosomataceae bacterium | reverse complement strand
CCAACAACGTCTACGCCCAGATCGGGCTGATTACGCTGATTGGTCTGGCGGCCAAGAACGCTATCCTGATTGTGGAATTTGCCAAGGAGCGTGTCGACAAGGGCGAAGATCTGCTGGAGTCGACACTGGAAGCCGTCCGGCTGCGACTGCGTCCGATCCTGATGACGTCGCTCGCCTTCATTCTCGGTGTAGTTCCGCTGGCCATTGCCAGTGGTGCTGGTGGTGTGGCACGCGCAACCATCGGCCGGACCGTACTAGGCGGTATGTTAGCGGCTACGTCGCTGGCGATCTTCGTCGTACCGGTGCTCTACGTAGCTATTACGCGGCTGGCCTACGGTAAGAAAGGACTGGACGAATTGAAAAAGAACGCGGAGAAAAACAAACAGGAGGAAAAGCCAGAAGAACAACCGCAGCTGGTTGATAAATAGACGTTTATGCTTAAGCAAAGCGCCCTGACTAGCTAAACTGGTCAGGGCGCTTTTTGTAGCCAGTGATGTGTAGCCTGGACCTCCCGGTCCGGGTGGGCGCGATAACGACCAGTAATGCTTCCGCATAACGTAGTTGGCCTGACGGCCACCCGACCCGGACCGGGAGGTCCAGGCTATACACTACCCGTTACACAAACTATTAACAGTCAATTAAATCAACGATACTAGCTAAACTACCGATGTCATTGCTCGTCTTACAGAGCAAACAACGCCTTACAATCATGTTTACTAAACTTGCCTATACCGGGCTGCTTTGCTCACTGCTTTCACTGCCACTAATGGCCCAGCAGGCTCCTATGTCTACCGTGCCGCATCAGCAGGGTACGAAGCAAGGGCAGAAAATGGCCGATCCCACGATCCGTGCTCAACGCATGACCGACCGGCTGACAAAAGAATTAGGACTTGATCAGGTCGCGTCGCAAAAGGTGTACGCGGTAGCGCTGACCCGCGCGCAGAAAATCGATAACATTCAGGCTAGCCCCGACGATAATCGAACGAAAGCGAACGCCCTGAAAGCGAATGCCGACGACTTCAAAGCGCAGCTAAAAGGAATCCTGACGCCCGACCAGTTTACTAAATTTACCGCTATGCGGGGCCGCATGCGGGCGGGCAGGGGCAACAGGCAAAACAGGGACGCAGACACCGATCAGCCGTAAAGACGCTGTGTAATTTTCTGCGAATTATCTGTCAAACGTCCTGACCAGCATGAGCTGGTCAGGACGTTCTGTTTACATACATTACTACTTATTGACCGTCAAAGCCAGATCGTCAAAATACACGTGGCCTGTTGTCTTGGGGAGATACACCATGAAAACAAGCAGATTGTCGATATTGCCGGGGTAATTATCCAGTGTAACTGAATACTGTTTGAACTCGCTGGTACCCGTGATTGGCGTTGTTGCCTGAGTTGTCTTGAAAAACATAACCTGGTTTCCCTTGTCACCCCGAATCGCGATCGATACGCCCTGTCCGATCAGATTTACTGGTTTTATTTTCGCCGTTAACGTGAGTCTAGCACCAACTGGAATGTCGCTAACAGGTATGTTACTCTGCCCGTAAAAGCAGAAAGCCGAATCGTTTTTGACCGCATTGCAGTTGACCTTTAGCGAATACTGGGGCGACGATGCGGCTTCGCTGGTATGACCGAACGCAAATCCATTAGGGTTTGCTGAATGCAATGCGTCGTAATTGAAATACCAGTTCTGCGACTGTTGTTCAACGCTTCCATTCTTAAGCAGGTTGTTATCCTGCGGCTGTGTATCGTTTGACGTACAGGCTGATAGAACAACTGATACAATAAATAAATAGCAGATTAGTAGAAATCGGTTCATGCCAGATGTGGTATTAGTGGGCCTGACACGTTAACGTAATTGTTGCCGTTTTGTATTAATTGACGATTTAATTTATTTATTGGCAGATACAGTCAAGGCTTCTTATTTGTAGACTATTGGTAGTGTAGCCTGGATCGGTCCGCGCCACGGTGGACGCCAGCGCGGGTCCAGGCTATAACTGAAACGCTCTCACACGATGTTCGATACTGTATTCCTTATCTTTGGCCATGCTCAAGTCGTTGCTCGTTCGTGCCCGCCTGCCAGTGATTGTGCTGGCGCAGTTTGCGGGTACGTCGCTATGGTTTGCCGGCAATGCGATTTTGCCTGATTTACAGCCGTTGTTGAACAACCCGGATCTGAATGGCTGGATTACGTCGGCGGTACAACTCGGTTTCATTGGCGGTACGCTACTCTACGCGTTGCTGGCTATTCCCGATCGCTTTCCGACAACACGGGTGTTTCTGGTATCGGTACTATTGGCGGCCGTGGCCAATGCAGGTTGGCTGTTTCTTCCACTTCAGGCATCGACGGTACTGGTGAGCCGAGTATTAACGGGCTTTTTTCTGGCGGGCGTATACCCCGTCGGTATGAAACTGGCTGCCGACTGGTTTCGGCCGGTATTGGGCCGGGCAATGGGTTTTCTGGTGGGGGCGCTGGTACTGGGAACAGCCTTTCCGCATCTGCTGCGCGGCATGGGGACAAGCCTGCCGTACAGGACTCTAATGCTGGCGGTGAGTGGACTGGCCATCGGCGGAGGAGTACTTCTGTTCCTGGTTGTGCCGTCGAAGCCGCTGCCAATACAGCGCACCCGGTTTCGGCCGGATACCCTGCGCACGCTGTTTCAGCCGTCGGCCTTTCGTCCAGCCATGCTCGGCTATTTTGGCCATATGTGGGAGTTGTATACAGTCTGGGCTTTTCTACCGCTGCTAATCGGTTTGTACAACACGCTTCACCCAACCGAACCGCTGAATGTGTCGCTCACGTCGTTTCTGACCATCGCTGCCGGTATGCTGGGATGCGTGCTGGGCGGGTACAGGGCGCTGCAGATCGGCAGTCGTCGGGTTGCCCGCTATTTGCTGATTACGTCGGGTCTGTGTCTGTTGGTGATGCCGTTGCTGATGGGCTTATCCCCGTTGTGGTTTGCCCTGCTTTTAGCAATTTGGGGCGCTGCAGCTTCCGGTGATTCACCCCAGTTTTCGACGCTTGTTGCCAGTTATGCACCTACCGAAAGCCGGGGGAGCACACTGACGCTGGTCACCTCTATCGGCTTTCTAATTACGGTCATTTCCATTCAGACAATGGCCTGGCTACTAGTGCAGTTCGGTGCGTCGATCTGGCTGTTCTGGCTGCTGTTGCCAGGGCCAATGCTGGGGGTACTGGCGGTGTCGAATAAAGAAGATCGTTAGCCGGATGCGTTATAGACCGTTGATATAGGCAATCATGGCGTCGATGTCGACCAACTGATCAAACGCCTGCTGCTGAATAGCCTGTTGTGGCATGAAATCGACAAGCGCTGTTTCTGGCTTCTGTACCAGTGCCCGCCCACCCGCCTGTCGGATGGCCAGCAATCCGTTGGCTCCGTCGGCGTTGGCCCCCGATAGCAGCAGCCCTGTCAGCCACGAACCATAAATACCCGCTGCCGATTCAAATGTAACGTCGATGGCTGGGCGGGTGTAGTTTATTTTTTCGGAATCGTCGAGCGAGAACGTGAAGTCGGTTTCAATCAACAGGTGATAATCGGCCGGAGCGAGGTAGATGACGCCAGCTTCAACCGGCTCCTTTTCGTCAACTTCTTTCAGCGGGATGCATGTGCGCAGAGCAAGGAGTTCGCTCAGGGTGGAATCAGCGGTGTTCCGGCGATGCACGACAATGATTAGTGCTGACCGTAGTGGGCTGCGCAGGCCCGGTAGCAGTTTCAGTAGTACCTCGATACTACCACTCGAACCGCCAATGACCACGACGGGATGGGGCCGGGTTAGCCAATCTTGCGCCATATCTTTTCGCTATTCAGTTGTTTGTAGCGTGGCTGTAACGACGAAAATTTCAACGTTTCTTTCGATCCCAGCGCCAGATAGCCGAGCGGCCCCATACTTCGGTCAAAAAGTGTAAGTACGTGTTCCTGCAGCAGCTTGTCGAAGTAAATCAGCACGTTCCGGCACAGAATTAAGTCGAACTCGTTGAATGAACTATCGGAGACGAGGTTATGTGTTGAAAAAATCATCTTCTCGGCAAAATCGTCGCTGAATTTAGCGTAACCGTAGTGGGCCGTGTAATAGTCGGAGAAGTCGCGTGTACCCCCTGCAAGCCGGTAACTTTCCGCGTATTGGCGCAGGGGTGTCATCGAGAAGATACCCCTGCGCGCTCGATCCAGCACCTCCGGGTTAAGATCGGTTGCGTACAGCAGTGATTTGTGCAGCAAGCCCGTTTCGTGCAGCAGAATCGCCATCGAATACACTTCTTCACCTGTCGAACAGCCCGCATGCCAGATCCGAATGAAAGGTTTAGCCGTCAATGTTGGCAGTACCTCGTTACGCAAGGCCAGATAAAACGACGGATCACGAAACATCTCCGTGACATTGACGGTGATGCCCTCAATGAACCGCTCCGCGTAATTGGCATCGGACCTAATCTGGTAGCGTAATTCGGCGAAGCTGGGAAATTTTCCCAGATTCCATAGCCGATCGACCCGGCGCGTCAGCGATGCACGCGAGTAGTGGCTGAAATCATACCCATACCAGTCCAATAAGTCGGTGAGCAGCAACTCCAGTTCATCAGTACTAATCATAGGCAGCTGTCAAAGCGTCGACAGTAACGTAATCAGGCGATCTACGTCGATAGGTTTGGAAATGTAATCGGTTGCCCCGGCGCGCAGGCACTTTTCCCGGTCGCCAACCATCGCCTGCGCTGTAACGGCAAAAATAGGTGCTTCAGCGTAGGATGGAATCGCACGGATACGTGGGATAGCTTCGTAACCGTCCATGTCGGGCATCATCATATCGAGCAAAATGGCGTCGATGCCGGAGTCTGTTTGTAACAGGGCCAGCGCATCCGGCGCACTGGTGCACGACAGACAGTCGAACGAACGACTTTTTAACAGGGCCGTCAGCGCAAAGATATTGCGGGAGTCGTCGTCGACCAGCAGCAGGCGTTTCTTGACCATGGGTTTGTTGGGAAAAAGAAGAAAGAAAAAAGACGAACGAAGTGAGGAGAAGAAGAGGTGAGATGAAAGGAAAAGGCGGGATCTCGTCTCTTCCTTCTTTTGTCTCTCATCGTTCGTCAAGAGACGCCTACCGCTCATACAGCCACACGCGCAACAGCGAAATAAGCTGGTCGATATCGACAGGTTTGGTGATATAATCAGATGCACCCGCCTGAATACATTTGTCGCGGTCGCCGGTCATAGCCTTTGCCGTTACGGCGATAACCGGCAATTTGCGCCACTGCGGATTCTCCCGGATGCGGATAGCCGTTTCATAGCCATCCATCTGCGGCATCATCATATCCAGTAAGACAACGTCGATAGCCGGGTTTTCGGTAAGCTTTTGCAGGGCTTCTTTGCCGTCCAGCGCCGGAATAATCGTCATGTTGTACTGTTCCAGCGCTTTGGTGAGCGAGAAAATGTTCCGGACATCGTCGTCGGCCACCAGCACGGTTTTACCGGCCAGTATCTGACTTAGCTCGCCCAGTCGCCGGTTGGTCGAAACAGTATTCGTCGGCTGCTTTTGCTCCTCGACCAGATGGAGGAACAGCGATACTTCATCAAGCATCCGCTGATAGGAGTGAGCCGTCTTGACGATAATTGAGTCGGCATATTTGCGAATCCGCATTTCCTCAGCCATCGATAGGCTTTTACCCGTGAAGATGATAATGGGTAAATTTTCCAGATTCGGGTCATGACGGGCTTCATCGAGCAGGCCGTACGCTTTGTGGTCGGGGATGCCCATGTCTAGAATAACGCAGTCGATTTCCTCCCGTTTCAAGGCGTTCAATCCCTCTGACATGTCGCTTTTTAGTTCAGAATGGATGTTGAATGTCGACAAGTAATAAGCCAGTGCTTTGGCATGTTTAGGATTGTCTTCAATGATCAGCACCTTCCGGCTGTCACGGCTGAGCACGTACTCAATCTTGCTGAACACCTCGTTTAACTGCTCGAAGGCAACCGGTTTATCGACAAAGTCGATTGCACCTTTCAGCAGACTTTCCTTCTTTACCCGCATTGATGACATGACATGGACTGGTATGGGGCGTGTTTGCGGATTTGCTTTCAGCGCGTCCATTACGTCCCAGCCACTCATGACGGGCAATTGCACGTCGAGCAGGATGCCGGTGGGCTGGAATTCGGTTGCCAGCCGGATGCCTTCGTCACCCCGGACAGCGACGATGCCTTTGTACCCTTTCTGGCGTGTGTAATCGAGTAGTGATTGGGCAAAATACGGGTCGTCTTCCACGATCAGCATGGCTTTGTCGCCGGGGGAGATACTATGCCGATCGTCAGGAATCTCGTCGGGAATGACCGCACTAATCAGCGGGTCTGTGCGACGGGATACAGCTGGTGTCGTTACTGCTGGTACGTTCGCTGCGGGTTGATCGACCGGTTGGGCAGTGGGCATAGAAATCGGTACAGGAGCCTGAGTCGGCCTAGCCGGTATGCACAGCGCAAACGTACTGCCCTGACCAACCTGACTGCTTAGCGTAATGTCGCCCCCCAGCAGCCTGGCCAGCTCGCGGCTGATCGAAAGACCAAGTCCCGTTCCGCCATATTTACGTTTGGTCGACCCGTCGGCTTGCTGGAAGGCTTCGAAGACAAGCGCCTGCTTATCGGGGGCAATACCGATACCGGTGTCTTTAACGCTGAAACAGAGCCCTCCAGCCGGGGCGGTAGCCCGGCTGATAGCCAGCGTGATGTTGCCCTCCTGCGTGAATTTGAGCGCGTTGGAAATCAGGTTTTTTAGGATTTGCCCCAGTCGGACACGGTCGGTTTCGAGCGTTAGCGGAACGTCGGGGGCGATGTCGATGATAAACGCCAGGTCTTTCTCCCGGGCCAGCATACCGAACAGGCTTTGTAGTTCGGCGGTGATTTCCTGCACCGACACCGTCAGGTATTCGAGCGTCATCTGCCCGGCTTCGATCTTCGACAGGTCCAGAATTTCATCGATCAACCCCAGCAGCCCGTTCCCCGACGCCTGAATAACGCGGGCGTATTCGACCTGATCGGTGTTGAGTGTTTCCTCCGCGTTTTCGGCCAGTAATCGGCTCAGCAGCAGGATCGAATTGAGCGGTGTGCGCAGCTCGTGCGACATATTGGCCAGAAACTCCGACTTATAGCGCGTGCTCAACTCCAGTTCGTCGGCTTTCTTCCGAATCTCGTCGTTCCGCTCTTCCAGCAGCATGCCCCGTTCTTCCAGCTCGGTGTTGGCTTGCTGCAACTCTTCCTGCTGTACACGCAGTTCTTCTTCCGATGCCTGCAGTTTTTGCGTTTGCATTTCCAGCTCGGCGTTCAGATTCTCCAGTTCGCCCTGCTGGGCCTGTAGTTCGGTGGCCTGTGCCTGCGACTCCTCCAGCAACTGCTGCAACCGGTTAAACGACAGAGCCGCATTCAGCCCAATGGCCACGGATTCCCGGCTGGATT
This sequence comes from Spirosomataceae bacterium, assembly GCA_022702045.1. Lineage (GTDB taxonomy): Bacteria > Bacteroidota > Bacteroidia > Cytophagales > Spirosomataceae > Spirosoma. Next base: position 316 of record JAKONH010000329.1, on the reverse strand, counting down.
CCAGCAGCTCAAGAACCTGATCGTCGGGCTTTTTGAAAAAAGCCAGTTCGATAACGCCTATGCTAGTTTCTCCCACTAGCAGTGGAACGACCAGCAGTGCCTTCGGCAGTGTTTCGCCCAGCGACGAACTGATGTGAAGGAAGTCGGCGGGGAGGTTGTCGATAAGCAGCGTTTTCTGCTGCTGCATGGCTTGACCGACAAGGCCATCGCCCATAGCGAGTGCGGTCGGGGCGTGTTTCGTGGCATACTGGGCCAGCAACTCATGGCTGCCGCCCTGCCGGGTCAGGTAGATCGTCGCCAGCGGGGCCTGTACGTA
>JAKONH010000322.1 GCA_022702045.1 Spirosomataceae bacterium | reverse complement strand
CGTATAAATCGTCGTCTTCGGGTAAATCGTCGTCCAGGTCGGCCACCGCAGTCAATTTGGTTGATATTTGCCCAAAAATACGGCTTTATGAACGAACTGGAACGGCAACTGCGCGATTTGGTTGGTCAGTCATCGCTGACGGAACTGGCCGAACCATTTCCCGAGCCTGTTTCCATCCGGCTGTTGCTCAAGCGCGACGATCTGCTGCATCCGCTGGTGTCGGGAAATAAATGGCGCAAGCTGAAGTATAATCTGCTCGACGCCCGGCGGCAGGAATACACAACCTTACTGACGTTTGGTGGGGCGTATTCCAATCACCTGTACGCTGTGGCAGCCGCAGGGCAGACGTTTGGCTTTCAGACGATTGGTGTCGTGCGGGGCAACGAATTGGCGACGGCTCCGCGTAACCCTACGCTGGCCCGCTGTGAGCAGATGGGCATGACGCTACACTTTATAAGCCGGGACGACTACCGCCGAAAAGACGATCCGGCATATGGCGCAGCCTTGCTAGACCAGTTCGGACCGGCCTATATACTTCCGGAGGGCGGCACCAACGAATTAGCTATCCAGGGGACTGCTGAAATCATCCCCGAACTGATCGCTCAACTCGGTGCTCCCGACTATGTCTGTTGCCCTGTCGGGACGGGGGGCACTGTGGCGGGGCTTGTACAGGCCGTGAAAACTGGTACGCTCGATACGCAGGTACTGGGCTTTTCAGCGGTCGGTGCTGCAACGGCTATACCGGGACTGCCTGACTTTGACCGACACTGGCAGTTGCTGACGACCTACACCTTCGGCGGTTACGCCCGTACGAGCCCAGAACTGATGGCGTTTATTCGGGCAGTCGAGCAGCGGACGGGCATACTGTTTGAACAGGTGTATACCGGTAAGATGCTATATGGTATTTATGTGCTGGCTCGTCAGGGATTCTTCCCCAGTGGGTCAACCGTAGTTGCAGTTCATACGGGTGGTTTACAGGGGCGTAGTCCGCTACTAGATGAGTAAGGCGTTTCAGGTTTAGGCTACAAAAGCGATCGGTCCAGGCTACGTTTATCGACCAGACTGCAACTCCTGCCTTCCATAGCTGGCCTGACGGTCTCAGACCTAGCGGTCTGGGCTACACTCAGCCCGGCAGGTATATAGTGAAAGTTGTGCCCTGGTCTGGCTGGCTGGTGACGATGATCGCTCCGCCGTGGTTTTCAACGACTTTCTGGACAATGGCCAATCCGATACCTGTGCCGCTGTACTGACTACGCCCGTGAAGCCGCTGAAACACCTGAAAAATGCGATCGGCGTATTTTTCGTCGAAACCGATGCCGTTGTCGCTCACCGTCAACCGATAGTAATAGCGCGACGGTTGGGTTGGCTTAACCAACCTGGGGAGGGTCGACGCTGGTATGCGTTCCGACCGGATGGTAACTTGGGGAGGCACATTGTCCTGATGGAACTTGAGTGCGTTGGAAATTAGGTTCATAAAAAGCTGATCCAGCTGCGCTTCATCGCCCAGTACGCTGGGTAACGGCCCAACATCGAGCGTAGCCGCCGATTCCTGAATAGCCAGCTCCAGATCAGACTGAACATCCTGTACGACGCGTTGAAGCGATACCGGCCTAAACGTATCCCGTTGTGTGCGAATGCGCGAAAACGTCAGCAGGTCTTTGATCAGGACCGACATACGCCCGGCGGCACTTTGCATGCGTTCCAGGTAGGGCAGGCCGTCGCCCAGCTGGTCACCGTACGTCCCTTTCAGAATATCCCCGAACGACTGAATCTTGCGTAGCGGCTCCTGTAGGTCATGGCTAGCTACGTAGGCAAACCGTTCGAGATTCTCGTTGGACCGTTGCAGATCGAAATTCGCTAGTTTCAGCGCACTGGTCCGTTCCTCGACCTGCTGTTCCAGACTGGCCGACAGCGTCTTCTGGTCATGAATGTCAGTACAGGTACCAAACCAGCGGATGATCGACGTGCTGTTGACTTCATCACGCAGTGGCAGCGCCCGAGCCAGCAGCCAGCGATACTGACCATCGTGACGCTGCATACGGTATTCGATTTCGTACGGCTCACCAGTTTGTAAACTATAGGCCCAGCGTTCCTCCGTTCGTTGTAAATCGTCGGGGTGGAGAGGCCGTATCCAGCCGTCGTCAACAGAACGGGCTGGTGGCAGACCTGTAAAGTCGTACCAGCGCTGGTTGAAAAAATCGTGTCTGCCATCGGGCAAGGCCGACCAGACCATCTGCGGCATGAAGTCGGTCACGAACGTAAACCGCCTGATCTGATCGAGCAGGTCTTCGTTGAGTTTTTCCAGCTTCTGCTGCGTCGCTACTTCGGCCGTAATGTCCTGAAGGGTTCCATTGAAGCGATGTGCTACGCCATCGTCCCGAAAGTGAGCCTGCCCCCGCGCCTGTACGATGCGCCGTTCTTGCGTAGCCGGGTTGACGATAGTGTAGATTGTGTTGTACTGGCCACCCGACGCCGGATTGAGCGCCTGCCAGATACTATCAGTAACCCGTTGCCGGTCGGTATCAACAATAACGTTCAGGGCCGTTGACAATGGAATGTCAGCGTCTTCGGATAAGCCAAACCACGCTTTCAGACGCGCATTACCGGCGAACCGGCTCGTTAGTGGATCAAGGTCCCAGGTGCCCAGCTCGGCCGCGTCGATGGCGAATCGAAGCTGCTCTTCCTGCTCTTTTAATTTGCGCAGCATCCCGACAGATTCCGTCGTTTCGGCAAACGTTAGCATCACGCCCCCGACGTCGCCCGATTCATCACGTACGGGGCTATAGCTGTATGTCCAGTAAGCGTCGACCCACTGCTGGTTACGAAAGGCCGGAATGAGTTGATTGTCGCCGTGTACCGGAGTGCCGCCCAGCGCCCGATGAAACATAGGTGCTACCATGGGCCATAGCTCACGCCAGGTATCAGCGGCTGGCTTACCCAGCGCCGTCGGGTGTTTGTCACTCAGGGCCAGGTTGGTAAGGGCTGCGTCGTTGTAGAGTTGAATAAACTGCGGACCCCAGAAAAGTAGGGTCGGGAAGTGGGAGGGAAGCAGGCTGCTCAGCGTGGTCCTCAAACTCTGAGGCCACTGATCGGGTGAGCCGAGGGGTGTCGTTGCCCAGTCGACGCCCTGAATCAGCTTGCCCATTTCCCCACCATTGGTCAGAAAACTATATGGAGCAGAAATTGCGCGGTTCATCATGGTACTACAAGCGGGAGAGAATGATTGTACAACCCGGTCAGCTGCGTACGTACTGGATTCGGGTCGTTCAGAAGCAGACTGACTGACCGACGTTACCGAACGCTGGCCCGCCGAAGTCGATCGTTGATAGCCGCGCCAAGCCCCTGCCTGGGCAAGGTTTCAGCGTAGATGTGATCAAGATCGAGGGCGTCCAGTTCGCGTAAATAGGAAAACAGATTGTGAGCGGCTTCTGTTATATCACCGGTTTCCGACAGAATGCGCTGCTGCGACGCGGGAATACCGGGGAAGGGCTGTCGAAAGGCTAATGTTCCAATCCGTGGGGATGGCTCCAGACTGCCGCCGGCGGGCAACAGCGTTAGTGGCACTCGAGGGGCGTAATGGCTGCTAAGCATGCCCGGCGCTTTGGGATTCGATGTCGAGTGGCTGCGTACGTCGACGGGACCGGTAACGGCTTCAATCTGATTGAGTGCCATACCCCCCAGCCGGTAAACGACCGGTTTCCCTGCTTCAAAACCAACAATCGTCGACTCAAGTCCAACCTGGGCGGGACCACCATCCAGAATGTACGGTACTTCATCGCCCAGTTGATCGGCAACGTGTTGCGCGGTTGTCGGACTGATGTAGCCAAATGGATTGGCACTCGGAGCCGCCAGTGGAAAATCGAGCGATGCGAGTAGTGACAGGGTCAGCGGATGGTTTGGCACCCGTACGGCTACCAGCGGTAAGCCCGACGTAACCAGATCCGGTACGCGTTCGTGTTTGGGTAGCAGCAATGTCAGCGGGCCCGGCCAGTACTGTTGCGCCAGTCGATGGGCGGGTTCTGGCAGCTCCGTAACGTAGTCGCTGAGTCGGTCGAGGCTATTTGTGTGCAGGATAAGCGGGTCGAAGGCGGG
>JAKONH010000278.1 GCA_022702045.1 Spirosomataceae bacterium | reverse complement strand
GGATCAGGCTCGCGTACTGGCAGGTTTAGCCAATTCCGTATCGGGTAAGGATGGCGGGTATCACGATCTCACCTACCGCATTGTCAGCCCGGTTAACGGACAATTGCGTTATCTCCACTCCATCGGTCAGGTCGCCTGGGAGCAGGGAGTAGCCGTTTCGATGACGGGCATTATCCGGGACGTTACGCAGGAAACTGTCAATCGGCAGGCGCTGGAAAAAAGTGAAGAACGCTTCCGCAGCTTAATCGAAGAGGCCCCCGTAGCAACGGGTTTACTGGTAGGACCTGAACACCGCATTGAAATCGCCAACCAGCTCATGGTCAATATTATGGGTAAGGGGTCAACTGTATTGGGCAAACCCGTGGCGATCGCGCTGCCGGAGCTGGTCGGTCAATCTTATCTGGCCCTATTGGATCAACTCTATGCGACCGGTGAAGAGCATTCTGCCCGCAATTCACCTGCAGAGCTAGAAGTGGATGGAGTACTGGACACGTACTATTTCGATTTTACGTACAAATCCCTGCGCAACGCGGCTGGCGACGTCTATGCGATTTTAAGTATGGCGGTGGATGTCACCCCGCAGGTAATCGCCCAGCAACAGTTGAATCAACTAGCGACCGCGCAACAGAACGCCATCGAACTAGCCCAGCTAGGCACTTTTAGTGTTGATTTAACGACAAACCTGCTCACCGTATCGCCCCGAACTGCCGACTGGTTTGGCTTTGACAGCCTGAGTGCCGACCCGGAAGCGTTCATTAGTTGCATTGAGGAGGGGGAACAAGACTACGTGCGCACCAGCCTCTATAATACATTGCAACCTGAGTCGGGCGGCCGTTACGATGTGACTCATTCGGTAATCAATATCAAAACGGGGCAGAAAATTATCATCAAAGCCTTCGGTCAGCTTTACCGGGATGCTACTGGTCAGTCTGTGCGAATTGACGGAACCGCACAGGATATTACGGTGCAACGGGAATTGCAGCGGGTATTGGAACAGCAGGTGCAGCAGCGAACTCAAGAGTTGGCCGCGAGTAACGAGGAACAGGCAATGCTCAATGAGGAACTGATCGCCAATAACGAAGAGTATGCCGCCATTAATGAAGAACTGGAAGAGGCCAACAGCCTGCTGATACGCTCCAATGACAACCTGCAAACCTTCGCCTACGTGGCCAGTCACGACTTACAAGAGCCACTGCGCAAGATTCAGCAGTTTGGTGATTTGTTGAAGACTCGGTTTACAGATTCGGTGCAGAGGGAAGAGTTCGCCTATATAGAGCGCATGCAGTTGGCGGCTAGTCGTATGTCCAGTCTGATCAAAGACCTACTGGGCTTCTCACGCATTTCTACTCAGCGCAATAGTGATGAGCCAGTCGATCTCAACCAAGTGATTAACCAAGTGCTCAGTGTATTGGATTTGCGAATTGTCGAGACGGCGGCTGAAGTGCAGGTTGATCTGCTACCCACGGTGATGGGTGACGCGGCTCAGCTAGGCCAGTTATTTCAAAACATAATCAGTAATGCAATCAAATTTCAGCGGGCTGGTACAACACCATACATTCAGATCGTCAGCCAGCTCATTGCAATCGATCAGTTGCCAGGAAGTATTAAGCCGGCTCGCCGGTCATCGTTTTACTGCCAGTTGGAGGTAACTGACAATGGCATTGGCTTTGATGAAAAGTATCTGGACCGCATCTTTCAGGTGTTCCAGCGGCTGCACGGCAAAGGTGAGTTTGCCGGTACAGGGGTGGGCCTGGCCATTTGTGAAAAAGTAGTTGCCAATCACGGCGGTGTCATTACCGCCCGCAGTCAACCGGGCCAAGGAGCAACGTTTATTGTCTACCTGCCAGCTTGACCCCACTGTCTACTGTCAAAACTAATTCTCTATGCAACTGGACGCAACGTTAGCCATGCAGGCGATTCAGCTCCTTCATAAGAAAGAGCAGGAAACAATGCAGTTACTCGATATAGCTATGGCTCAGAATCGGCTCTTCCTAACGCAGCAACAGCAGCAACAAGGGTTGCTGACTCAACACCTGCAAAGAATCAGGCGACTCGAGGCTGAAGTGCAGGCGCACCAACGATCGGCTTTCGGACTTGTGCATACTAATTGAGCCTATACGCCGGCCTCCCCCGCGCCAGTGAGTCACATAATTACACAGGATAGTAATTACGTAGTTAGATAGTATTTCTATTTATTACTTACTCAATCAATATTGTTTCCCGGTCGACTCGAGAGATTAGCTTGGCATGGTGCTAGTCAAACTCGACCTCCCGCTTTGGGGCTGCTCTGGACTTTCTCATTTCATCATAGCGGTAACGCAGGTCATTGACTTCTTTACGGCGAGTATGAATCAGGCCTCGTAGCTTCAATTCGTAAAGGTTCTGTTTGTAGGCGTCATCCGATGAAGGTCAACAAGGCTTTGTATTCACTTCATGCGTCAACGATTGTCTCAACCTTACGGGGGTCGACAGGATGCATTGATCTTAGTTTGCACTTTCCGCTGGCAACCTGGCCGATTGGTTCTTCTTTGGATATTGTTCAGTAAGTAGTAGTAATCGACTGAACAGCCGCTGCACCTGAATTGCAACATACTGTGCCCCCTGGGCGGTGCGGAAGCCGCTACGATTAAGCATCCCGGCAATCTGTGCCAGTCTGTGCTTACGATCCTGAACCGACGGGCGTAACTGATAGCTTTCTTTGCTTCAACACCGCTGATCGCTTTAGCCCGGTTGGCTGTGGCTCCCTTGCGCTGAGTATCATGAGTCAGGTTGTCGAGCTTGCCCAGCTCGCCCCCCTGAGCTTTCTTGACAGCCAGTACTGAGGGGGGCGGCTGCTGATTAACTCGCGCTTATGTTGGACAAACGTCGCAAAGATGCCAATCGTAAGTGTATTGGCATCTTTGCGACGCACTGAACGATATAGGAAGCACCAGTTTGCGCGTAGAGAAGTTCGAAGCAGAAAATAAAACCTAGCTTTAAACCAATGCCCAGCACCAAGATGCCTTTAAGCAAGATACTGGTTTATTACACTCTGAGATAAAATAGGTAAGAGAGTATCTGTCGCGCTCAGACAACACCGTTCAGATAAGCGGGAATTAAGCACATTTACTGATCTATATGGCTGTAGATTATAATAGATAATGAGCCTATAAAAGAACTGCCAATCAGCAAGTCAGATGTTTTGTTATGAGGACCGCTACAGACAAGAAGTATCGATGAAGGGAGGTAGTAGAGTATGGTTTTACAAACATTGTCGATCGCCAAAACCAAGCCGTAGTAAATATCGTATACACTACATATGAAGTAGACTAATAGAGGTTTAATAGATTTAAATTGTCAGCCTTAGAGTGACATTAAAGCTGTTTACAGTCTCACTATTAATGAATTTGTTAAAACGAATTTAACAGATAGTCTACTTTATTACTTAACGTTTCATCATGGAAATTCATTCAGCAAGCTACCAGGTCAGTCATACTAGCTCTAATAGTTCAATCGGAAGCCGGGTTAAACTGGCCGGTATTCCAGCTTTTGACCCAGCCAGTGTCATCTATTTAGAAGGCAGCGGTAATTACACCATCATTCATTTCAATGATGGCCACAAAGAGATGGTTGCTATGACGCTACTGCTGATAGCCAAGCAGTTGCCATCTTTAGTACGGGTCCACAAGTCGTACGCTATTGCGGCCACTGGTATTGGTAATATTCGCTGGGTGGGGAAAGTGATCAGTAAGCGGGTTTTAGTACTTACCATGCGTAACAACGTGCGAATTACTGTAGCGCGTCGCAAGGGAGCCGAAGTGGCCCCAGTACTAGCCCAACGGACAGGTATTATCATTGGGTAGCTGCTATACGTCCCAATCTAGTTGTGACTAACAGCCATTCATTAGTCTTGTTACTGATCACTGATGAGGTATTGACCAAGTCAACAGAACCAAAAGCCTCTGCTTGTTGAGTAGAGGCTTTTGGTTGTAACCTGCACGTATAAATTGCCGTTCTAGTTGCGGTGGTTATTGGCATAAAACACCCTCACCAAGGAAAGAATAACATTAGATTTGGGAGTACTATCCGAAATGGGCCTGTTGATAAAAGGCAGGGTATCTCGCAGATGGTCGAGTTCACTAACCGACAAGGTTTTATAGCCCATTGACCAGTCCGAAAAGGATCGGCGCTCAATGGGCCCGCTGTAGAGCTTAATCACCTGATTGTGATGAGGATCTCGGTTAATCACTTCGTACAAGGCTTTCACTCGCTCTTCCTCTCCTTCTAATACTTGGATGATACAACCGTTTAGATAGAGCAGGATGCCGGTGATGCCCTGGGCTCGGTTCTTTGTCTGACTGTGATTAAGGATGCGGGCTAAGGTGTCATCGGTTAATAACCCGCTCGATGAGCTGAGATAAACAATACAGTATTCCATCACCAAGGGAGGTAGACAAAAGTAGGCGCACCATGTGCCCCAATTAAGTAAATGAATTCGGTTAAGGTTCAAGCAGTTTAGTTGTGAGGTAAAGCACACAAGTATGCCGCTCATCAACCAACATAGTGTTATCTATGCATAGGCCATCAAATAGGTAGATGACCATAAATGTTAGGGCAAAAATGGAACCAAACTAGTAGACTATTAGTAACCAATAACCGCTCATCAGTCTTATTACTGAGCGCGGATGAATTCTTTGCTACATTGAATTGATACAACAGAAGCCCCTGCTTGTTGAGAGGGGGCTTTCTTTATAATTTGTGCTATTCCTATCAGGTGATCAGATCTTAAGTAGCGTCGAGCCTGCCCGTTTAAACTCAATTGGTCCGCCCCCCGGGCGGTCATGTAACGAAGCGCCGGATGATGCCGTATTGTAGGCGCACAACCAACTTTCGACAATCTCCCGGACCTAAGCCAGCTTAAGAATCGGATCGCCGAAGCGACAGATAAGCATTCAACACTTCTCGGCGAAAACTACCCCACGGGCGGCCGCTGCCGCTGAATTCAATGCAAACGGATTTCGTTCGTCTCAAATCATTCGCTCAGGACCGCACTGATAAACTCGGGTCCGTGTCCGTTATCATAACGCAGTTTGACAGGCTTCTCGTAGCCCTCAACTAGCGCTGCAAAAGCTGGATTACCCGTTTAGCTGGTAGCAAGTAGTCAATCTCTATACCTGAGGCCTGCCGATTGTAGCCATCTAACACGTTCAAAGTCCGAAACCAGCGACCATCCTGTAGAGCATCGCTCCGCACGGCGACCGCATAAAGTCCAATGACCGGGTCTGATTCGCGGCCGTTGGCTGAATTAGGGGTTGGCGCAGCCGGGTCGGTAAGCGTTTACGTCGGCGTCGGGATAGATTTAGCCCCATCTGCTGGTAAACTCGCCAGACTCGTTTATGATTGAAGCCATAAATAAGCCGACGCAATCGGTGATAAATTTAATTTTCCGCACGGCGGCCGCCCCTTTGCGAAAAGTTTCTCTGCTTTTCACTGGCATACCATTAGGAAAAGCCTACAAATGACACCAAAGGCTTTGGCTTTATCACGCCCGATGATAGCAGCGAGGACGTATTTATGCATGTCACGGGTCTGCAAGATAAAGTACGGGAAAAGGACAAAGTTGACTACACCGTCGAACGAGGCAAAAAGGGCTTAAATACGGTTAATGTCAGACTACTCTAGAAGGCACTCATGCCAAATGACTGAAAACATGCATACAAAGCATGTTTTTTTATAGTCCCTTAATTCATTCGATGCGTTAATGATTTTGACGGCTTATGCAATGATCACTAACGGAAAGGGAGAACTCACCGATTGAATTTATTCAAGAAGTGAATCCTACCCTACTACGCAAGTGATCCTTAACTGAATTGTATTTTTTGTATACTTCACGCCAAGTCTGTACTGCCAGGTAAGCTTCCTTAGCCCCCATTAAGTAAGCAATAAACTGGGGGCATGACAGTACGGTATAATTCGACACGGTTAACCCGTATCTGTATTTTGGACTTTACATCAATTTATCCGGCGTTAGGGGAAGATCCCTTAATCGTTTGCCCGTTGCGTTGAACACGGCATTGGCAATGGCAGCCGCCACACCAGTAATACCGATCTCCCCGATACCGCGGGCGCCTATGGGGGAAATATGGGGATCTGGTTTTCCGATAAAGTGAACATTGATGGGTGGCACATCCAGGTTAACGGGCACGTGGTAATCGGCCAGGGTTCGCACGACCGGACTCCCCCAGCGTTTATCGTAATCTGTAGCTTCCATCAAGGCGGCACCAATGCCGAATATGACACCACCAATTACTTGGGAACGGGCCGTTTTTTCGTTCATGATCCGACCTACATCCTGAACGCTGGTGAAGCGTTTTACCCGGATCGTACCCAAATCCTCGTCCACCCACACCTCGGCAAATTGCGCACCGAACGAATGGAACGCATAGTGTTTATCATCGCTGTTCTGCTCAGCGGGAGCCTCCCGGGGCGTACAAAGGGCGCTGGGTACGGTAAGGCCCGCCCCAGAAACAGGCTGGGTGGTGGCACAGGCTTCCATCTCCCCCCGCTTGGCACGACTCATGATGTCAGCATAGGCGTCGGTCTTCTTCTCATCACCAATGATGAAAAGGTTACCATTGGTATAGTTAATCTCGTCAGAAGCACGACCGTAGAGTTTTGACGAGGAGTCTGCGATCGCCAGCGCGGTGAGCTCTTTCCGTAACAGTACGCAGGCTTCCAGCGCGGCTGGATGAATACTCGCCGTCGTTTGGGAACCGCCGGCCAGCGGTGCCGGCGGAAGACTAGAATCGCCGATCTTGACCTGAATCCGATTAACGGGTACACCCAAGGCATCGGCCGCTGTTTGCGCCAGTACGGTATAGGTTCCGGTTCCGATATCGATCGACGCCGTCATCACCGTTACGTCCCCGCTGGCGGTCATGGACACCTTTACGGTGGCCGCGCTCCGGCCACCGGGATACGTGGCGGTCGCCATGCCGTACCCGACCAGGTATTTTCCGTTTCGTTTCTGTCTCGGCTCCATACTGCGGGCCGACCAGCCGAATTTCTCGGCGCCTATCCGGTAACAGTCAACCAGGAACTCACTCGAGAAGTCATGTCCGTTCATCGGGTCCTGAGCGGTATGATTGGCGATTCGAAACGCCACCGGGTCCATCTTGAGTTTATACGCCATCTCGTCCATCGCGGACTCCAAGGCAAAGGTGCCGGGCGTCTCGCCAGGTGCCCGCATGAAGGTGGGTGTGCTCCGATCTAGTTTGACCAACCCGTAGGTGACCTCGCGCACCGGAGCCTTGTAGAGAACCAGCGATTGCTTCCCACTCGGTTCAAAAAATTCGGTCAAGTTGTTGTAGGTGTCGGTATGATGACGAACAGCCGTCAAGGTTCCGGCCGTATCCGTGCCCAGCGACACGCGTTGAATAGTTGCCGCACGATGCCCGACGTTAGTCTGCATCATCTGCCGGGTGAGCGCCAGTTTAACCGGGCGACCAGCCGCTTTGGCGGCCATCGCTACCAGCAGTGTGTGCAGCCAGAGCCCTTTGCTACCAAAGCCGCCCCCTACGAAAGGGGCAATCACGCGGACGTTCTCGGGTTGTAACCCGAGGAAATAAGCCGCAATGGCGCCGGTAAGGCCCACGCCCTGGGTAGCATCATACAGGGTGAGTTTGTCGGCTCCCTCCCAAACAGCCACCGTCGCGTGTGGCTCCATAGGGTGATGGTGCTCGGCCGGGGTAGAATACGTGTTCTCCACCCGGTGGGCCGACTGGGCGAGCGGGGCGGTTGTCTTACCCCCATTCACCTGGGCTTCCTCCCCCATCAACTTCGCTGGCTTCCTACTGTTCGGCAATTCCGTCTTCAAATCGGTGGCCGCTTTTTCAGCGGCATAGCGCACCTTGAGTTTATAAGCAGCCGCGCGGGCTTGTTCGTAACTCTCGGCCACAACCACAGCGATGAACTGTCCGGGGTAATACACCTTATTGTCCTGCAGGGGCGGCAGGTTCTCGCCCAAGAAAGCGGCACCAGCCTTCGCCTGCGCCTGCATGTCGAGCGGCTTTAGCTTCGGGGCATTTTTGTAACTGACAACGCTGATCACGCCGGGTTCTTTTTTTACGGCCGCGTCATCAAGGGCAGTAATTCGTCCTTTCGCGATCGTTGCCCGGACGGGAAACGCATACGCCATAGTCGGTTGGTTGAATTCCGCAGCGTAGGTTGCCTTACCCGTTACCTTCAGGCGGCCATCGATACGGCTGATTGGTTTACCGGTTTCACTCATGAGTCTGATCCGTTGTCTGTTGAACGATAGTCTGTTTCTATTCCGTTATCGGTGGCTAGCCCTCAAGCCCGTATTCCCCGCCCTGCATGGCTCCCTGCAAGGCACGCGCAATGGCTTTTTGGGCCATCGCTACCTTGAACTTATTATGCTCTAGCGGTCTGGCGTTCTTGAGTTCGACTTCGGCGGCTGCCCTGAAGTTGGTCTCCGTGGCTTCTTTACCGATCAGCCATTTTTCAGCCACTGAGGCCCGCCAAGGCTTATGGGCAACACCACCCAAGGCGATCCGAACCTGTTTGATCCGGTTTCCTTCCAGTGCCATGGCCGCAGCGACTGACACCAGCGCAAAGGCATATGATGAGCGTTCCCGGATCTTCAGATAATACGATCGTTCAGCAAAATCATTGGCCGGTAATTCGATCGACAGGATTAATTCGCCCGGTTTGAGGTTATTGTCTTTTTCGGGCGTGTCGCCCGGCAGCCGGTGAAAATCGGCGAAATTGATCGTGCGTTTTACGTTGTTATTCCCTTCTACATGCACCACCGCATCAAGCGCTGCCAGGGCTATAGCCATATCAGACGGATAAACCGCGACGCATTTTTCAGACCATCCGAATATGGCGTGGTTGCGATTAACGCCTTTCAGGGCACCACAACCGGACCCCGGTTCACGTTTATTGCAGGGCAGGTTTACGTCGTAGAAATACGTGCAGCGCGTGCGCTGATTGAGGTTGCCGCCGTTAGTCGCCATATTTCGAATCTGCGCGCTGGCACCGGCGAGGATGGCCATGGACAGCAGCGGGTAATTCTTACGAATGAGTTCGTGATTGGCCGTGAATGAATTGGTAGCCGTTCCGCCAATGGTTACACCCGTTGCCGTCTTTGCAACGTCGGCGAGTTTCAACCGGGTGATATCCACCAGCGCCGAAGGATGCATGACATCTTCTTTCATCAGGTCGACCAGGTTGGTACCCCCGCCGAGGAATTTTGCACCAGGATTCGCGGACACGGTAGCGATTGCCGTAGCTGGCTCACCGGCATTCGAATAGTTGAATGGTCTCATGATTTTCGATTGCTTAGTTGGATCAGATCGTACCGTCGGCAAATTGCCAGACTTGCGCCACGGCTTTATCGCCATGGACTTCGCGAATGGCATCCACAATATTAGGGTAAGCCCCACAGCGGCAGATGTTTCCCGACATCCGTTCCTGAATCTCTTCATCGGAGAGTTTCACCGGCTTCCCCGTCTGGCGCACATTAGAGGTAACATAACTGGCTTCGCCGTTTTTGGCTTCACTCATCAGGGCCACTGCCGAACAGATTTGACCGGGCGTGCAGTAGCCACACTGAAAACCGTCATGCTTGATGAACGCAGCCTGCATGGGGTGAAGGGTCTCTTCCTTAGCCAGCCCTTCGATGGTAGTCACTGCTTTTTCCTCGCAGGTAGCGGCCAAGGTTAGGCATGCGAGTACGCGCCGGCCATCGATAAGTACCGTACAAGCACCGCACTGACCATGATCGCACCCCTTTTTGGAGCCCGTCAACGCCAGGCGCTCCCGCAAGGCATCCAGTAACGTCATGCGTGAATCCACCAGCAGTTTCTGCGCACGACCATTTACGTTGAATGTTACGTTGACGCCGTTGTCTATTCCTGTTGGGGGCGGGGGAAGTGGCGCTCCGGCGGTGGTTCGAGCCATCAGCTGCTCAATACCAATGAAATGAGTGGCCAGCAGACTAGTGCCGGTGTAGGTGATGAGTTTAAGGAAATGACGTCGCTTCATCCCGGAGGTAATGATCTCACTCATCTCATCGGGCATCAGGTCTTCGAGTACCTTTCGTTCGGCGTCGGTCAGATCCGGAAATTTGGGTTGATCTTCCATAGTGTATGTTTGAAATCTAAAAATCCATCTTTACTACAGCTAACTCATGACTTGGTGACTATGTCTAACGGACTTTATAGCAACGATACGCTTTACGTAGTTACGTTTACCCCATGACATGACCATTGAGGGATACACTATGCTTGAAATTGCATCTAGCTTTTATGAAATCACTAAATTTTGGGCTACTATAAAATAGTACTTTACCATTATGCAGGCCAGATTGCGAATCAGTGTAAATCATCGTATTGCTTATCCTGTTTACTTCGAATCCGTTGTCTTTTTGGTGTGTTCTACTACAGTGTATGAGTACATAACGATGAGGTTTTCCTCTTCAATGGGCCTTTACTGAACGGTTTTAAAAAGGGGAGTGAAATTGAACGTAATGATCGGTAAGCTAGTCAGTTGCGTGCGAATTATAAAAGCAAAGTGCATTTTCTAACCTAAAATGAGTGAGCTGCAGACCGCCAATCCTATCGAGCAGCGTTACTTATCGTCAATTTTTACGACTGAAGTACTTTGCTGCTACCGTCCGACGAGTTTGAGCAGGAATGAATTGTAGTTTATCACCAGCAACAGCCTACATAGCTTAAACGGCAACAGTATAACGTACGATGGATATACCCATCCAATAAATGTGAAACATATTCCACGATTAAACTATACTGAATGAATAATCTCAGGACTGATAAGCAATAGAAAAGCCTCATCCATTGACTGAGTGAGGCTGCTGGCGGTACAAGACGCCAGAGTAAGCCGGTTATTGTGTAGCTTGAAACATTGTAAGCCTAATTTTTCACTTTTTTAGCAGAACAGACTGTACTGGCGGTTTCTAAACGAGCGACGAATAAATGCCATGCCAATTAAATGAATGCTGCACAACAGTATCTACTGAATAACTTAACAATGGCATGTAGCTATAGTATATTTGCACTTTTATAAGTCAATATAAAATCAATAGCATATAAATATGAATTACTAGTAGGAAAGCATTGCAGTAAACTGACAAGCCATATGTCAGATAAACTATTAATTGTCAATAACTTGTAACTATAGTGCTGAGTGCTTTGTTGATAAAGTAGCCACCTCTAATGGTGAACAGAGTATGAAAGTACAATCAATTATTTTTGTGTTATTTTTAGTAGCTACCACCCTGGCTGCTACCCCGTCTCAAGCCAACCCTGTAGCTTTTCAACCACAGCAAGAGCAGCAAGCCGCTCAAGAAGCTTATCAATTGGGCCAAGATATCCAACAGCGAGAAACTGACCTCAACACGGCTTATAAAAACGAGCATTGCTCAGCTGATGCCCTACACTGGACGTTTGTGTCTGCTAATCAGGGCGATCAATCGCCATTACCTGTAGACCAACATCTGGGAACAGACGCAAAGGGGCCCGCTGTTAAGACGATTGATCGCCCTGCTACCATTAAGTAGTCTCGAGTCGCTGAATAATAGCCACTAGCGATCGCCATCTAGCTCGCAATAGCTGCACCAATAGCTATCTCGTTTAAAGCAACTGCTTCGAGCGTGTATCAAAAAGGAATGGTCCATCACGACAACGCTAGTGATGGACCATTCCTTTTTGATAGTAGTTAACTTATTCTCCGTTTACTCGTTCGTATGCTACTGAAATAGGTCTACAAAAGGGAACAAAGTGGCTTGTCAGTTCGCAATGGCACATTGTCAAATCGGACTCGCTTGTAAGGATACCATTTTAGCCGCTGACGACCAACTTGCCAGCGAGCTTGGTTCGGACCGGGCCGATTTCTATGGATCAAGCAAGGGCAAGGGCATGAGTTTTGTCACATTTTTTGCCTCGCTTAACCACCGCATAGACCCGATGGATGAATTTGTTTCGTAATGCGTTGATGACCAACATCTTATTTTTGCCTTGAGTCACCTTCCGCTGATAATACTCCTGTAATTCACCGGGTACCTGAAGAGCCGACATAGCTGCCATATGAAGTAATGTTTTAAGTGATTTTCGGGCATGGTGATTCCCGCGGGTTTTGCCCCGCACACTACTGCCTGAAGAGTGTTCAAAAGGAGCTACACCAGCATGGCAATCGGACGGCCGAAGCCGCTAGTTTTTTAGGATCATCAATAGCTTTGAACTCATCACTGGCCAGGATTAATTCCGTAGCCACCACTTGACCAATACCGGGGATAGAAGTCACTAACTCAAAGAGTGCTTTCAAAGTAGGATCGTCAGTAATAAGCTGTTTGATCGCCTTTTCAACCCCTTTTAGATCACTCCGTAACGCCTTCAGTGAGTTGCGGCAATGCTGACCTAGTTGGGTTGTCAGGGCTTTGTCGCCAAATCGTTTTTGCTCATTCAGGGGCACTTTCAACTGGCTGACCATCAGTTGCAGACGCTGGCGAAGTCGAGTAAATTCAGCCAGCTTTTTCATGACTGGTCGAGCAAGCTTCCAGAGCCGAGTCCGGTCTTGAAAGCGATAAGCATACTCAGCAATACGCTGAGCATCAGCACTGTCTGACTTACCTCGTTGTAGGCCACCAGCTTGTTTAATATGGAGGGAAGCTTCCAGCCAGATCGGTAACTGAGCCTGAAAAAACACCTCCAAGGCGTGTGCATTGTAAAGACCCGTATGCTCCATGCACACCACGCAATTTGAGCGATCAAAGTCAGGGAGTGCCTGAAGTTGTTTAATCATCGCTCGGATAGCCGTTGGTGAGTCTTCAGATTG
>JAKONH010000260.1 GCA_022702045.1 Spirosomataceae bacterium | reverse complement strand
ACGCGCACGCCCGCGATAGGCTTTTTATCTTTTTCGCTCAGTATGGTACCGTATATCCGATTGACGCGCACTACGACCGGCTCGGTTATGACCACAGCGTCTGTACTGATCGTATCGACAATGAGCGCTGGCTTAGCCAAACTAATCTCCAGCCGGGAGGGCTGATCGTCGGTTAGATAACGGGTACTGAAACCGACTGTACTACTGGTATAGCTGTCCCGCCCCACGTCAAACATAAAATCGCTGTCGCGTTCGAGACATAGCCGGATAACGCCATTACTGTCGGAGTGTATCGTTTGATCGCCCCTGCCTTCCTTGCGCGATCGCACGACGACCGATGCACTATCGAGCGATTCGTTTGTATCAACATCGTAGATGCGTACGGTCAGGTCTCGGCACTCATACAGCGAACTTTTCCGGACGAACCGTAAAATATCGTCATTACCATCGCGTCGGTTTGAACTGAAGTACCCACCTGACCGGGTCGCATCCGTGATTAGACCAAAATCGTCCTGTGGTGAATTGATTGGCGCATTGAGGTGCTCGATACTCTTGTTGGGAACACCATTGGTAAGCGTAGCAAAGAAGATATCCAGACCGCCCAGGCCTTTTATACCGTCTGATGCGAAGTACAGATTTCCCACCGGATCGACAAACGGAAACAGTTCATTGCCGGCACTGTTGACTGCCTCGCCCAGGTTTTCCGGTTGCCCCCAGCGACCATCAGCGTAGCGAGCTACGTATAAGTCCGTCCCACCAGACCCACCCGGCATATCCGATACAAAGTACAACCGTTGTCCGTCGTAGCTAAGCGAGGGATGCCCGACCGAATAACGATCGCTGTTGAATGGCATTTCCTGTACATCGACCCAGGCACCATTTCGCTGCTTAGCCGTGTATAGTTTCAATCTGGCAACGGACGTACTATCACTTTTACCTCCCTTGATCGATTCGACATTGCGGGTGAAGATTACCTGCGACCCATCGGCGCTAAACGTGGCTGGCCCTTCCTGATAACGGCTGTTGATTGAATTATCGAATCGGTGAATTTCGTCGACGGATTTTCCCCCATACCCCAAGCCACTGGCAATGGTGATACCACCGTTGAAACCAGGTACCGTTCGTGAGTCGTTGGCTGTTGGTCGGGTGTAGGCATCGCTTCCCAGCATCCGCTCGCGTGGCCCGCGCCTTCTGGGTACCGTCGTCTCGACTCCGTTGCTGCTGATGGTTGAGGTGGTCTGTAGATTATTCCGGTCAGGTGCATACACCAGGTCCAAAAATCCCGCTCCCCCCCCTTTGCCCTTCACCGTTGTGCCGCCCTTCGTACCCGACACATACACCAGACCGTTCTGAAAAAAAGCCGGGCTAAATTCCTCACCCGGCGTGTCGAGCGCCAGATATTCGATTTGATACGCAACAGAGCCTCGACGGTCTTCTGGTCCAATACCCGTTACTGGCAACGCCTTCCGAACAGGTGCGCCTTCCTTCAACTGCAGGTAACGCTCGTACTGTTGCTGCGCTTCCTGAAATTTACCATTAGTAGCCAGCGTCTGTGCATAGTACAACACCTGCCGATTATCGGTATTTACACCACTCTCCAGCAGTTGGCGATATAATCGTTCGGCTTTGGCACCGTCGCCCACCTGCCGATACGCCTGCGCGAGCTGCGTTTGAGCCTGTAGCTTTTGCGCGGGTGACAGCCCTACGCCATCGGTCAATAACTGCGTGTAGGTATCGATAGCCCGCCCGTACGCTTTCCAGGCCAGCATACGATCTGCCTGCAACAACAACGAATCGGTCTGTGCCATGGCTGATAATGTAATCAGCAGCAGCAACAGGGTGAATCTATATCGTTGCTTCATCATGTCAACTATCATTCCGTTTATTAGCTTGTTGTTAGGTGTCAGTCGGGAACACCAACTATTGGGTGTGTCTTATCTGAAGACTTCAGTTTCGACAGGGGTTGTTTAAACCCGTCACAGCCTATTTATCATAATGCGTGCCTTCGTCAATGCCGCCGTGTTCCAGACCGATTCTCATCACCCTCGCCAAATCGCTAAGGCCTGCTCAGACGGTTTGTGCTACCCGTTTACCCCATGACAATAAATTCGTCGCACAGGCTGGGTGTTGATCAATCATCTGTCTCCACTTAACGCCCCGCCATCTCCTGCTTCAATCTCATTTATAAATACTTACCTATAATTCAATTTCCTTTGTTCGCTGGGCTGCAGGCACTTTACTTATGAATAGATGTGCTAACCATCTGGCAGACGAAAGTTGTGCCAGTCGTTCAGGCAATGAACATGAATTCAGGTACTTGACCATTCGCTAGTTACTGTGCCTATCAGCAGGCGCTAACCAGGTCGTATGACTAGTCACCGTTTGAGGCTCCATCGGTTCATAAACTGTGCCAATGGGTATAGTTTGTAAGTCGATTAACTAACCGATCGGGTTAGACCCCGACCCAGTCGGTTTCCGACAACTGTCCGTTACTGATATCGGCACGATGATTAATGGATGCAGGGAGTTCGGCGGAATCGTGCGTGACGAATACAATTGTTTTGCGGGAAAGGCTATCGAGCAGATTACGCGCCAGTGCGACCTGACGGGCGTCGAGGGCCTGAAACGGCTCGTCAAGAATAAGCATAGCCGCATTTTTCAGCAACGCCCGGATCAACAGCGTTAGCCGTTGTTCACCCGTCGATAGCGTACCAAAGGTGCGGTTGGCAAGGTGATCGATGCCGAAGTAGTGTAGTAATGTATCAAGATCGTGCTGTGCCTCGGCTGACACTCGTATAGGCACTACAAGCGTATCTGTCAATCCCGTCAGCCCAACCTGCCGGGCTGTTAGATGACGGGGAAAATAAAGGTGCAGTTCGGGGGAGACGAAACCGATACGACGTTTGACGTCCCAGATACTCGTACCGGGCTTACCACGTCGGTGATCGAACACATGTACCTGATTGGCGTAGGCTTGTGGGTGATCGCCGTACAACACGCTGAGCAGGATTGATTTTCCCGCTCCGTTATGGCCCAGTAATGCCCATCGTTCACCAGCCTGAACTGTCCAGTTGACGGCCTCAAGCAGCTTTTTATCGCCGTAACGGACGGTTACGTCTGTCAGTCGAAACGCTTCGGTAAAATCGGCAGGCTGTGGCGGTGTTTGCAAAACGGGAACTGCCCAGTCTGATCCGGCGGGGATCGCCGGCACAAAATCGACGCGGGGACCGGCCCAGGCCACCTGTCCTTTGTCAAGTTTTACTACATGAGTAACGAAGGCTGGCAAGGTAGTTTCGTCGGCTACGAGCATCAGCGGCTGACCATTCTGTACCAGTTCGCCTAACCACTCGATCAACTCCGCCCGGAAACGAGCGTCGAGCCCTACGAATGGATTATCGAGCAACAACATGGCAGGGTGCTGCAGCAATACCTTCGCGATGCGGGCTTTCCGTGTCTGCCCGTTCGATAGTTTGAGAAATTCAACGTCGAGCAAAGGCTCTATACCCATCCGCTGCACGAGCGCCAGCGCTTCATCCGACCAGACCGGGGCCAGATAACCACGTACCGTCAAGGCAGGTTTTCCGTCCTGATTATCGACCAGCGTTGCCTGATAGCGCTGCTGATAAAAATGGCGTGTATACGAAAACTGGTGCGACTCTTCCCGAAACGACACCAGTGTCGCCTGTGTTCGCTGCCGTAATTGATCGCGCATAGCCGGTAACTGCCCGGCCAACACCTGTACTAACGTTGTTTTACCGCTGCCTATCGGCCCGACGACCGCCCAGCATTGACCGCGATCGATGGTAATCGATACATTGACAAGAACGGTTTCAGCACCGCGTTTTACAGACAAGTCATTCAGCGAAAAGAGCCGATCATCTACAGACATAAAAAATGGGAAAGCAACAAAGTTACTTTCCCATTTTCAAAATTAATGGCAGGTGCTTACTGGTTCGTAGTCGAACGGGGCATTGTTGATGTCGACGTACCGTTGTTCATCATCGAGTTGTCGCGTGAACGGGTCCGGCGGCTTTTGTTTCCGGTTGTACCTCTACCACTACGATCTGTGTTGTTCATTGAATCACTACCGTTCATGGTTGAGCCACTCTGCATGGTGCCGGTACCGGTTGAATAGGTACCGTTGTTCATAGTGCCACCGTTTGTGGTCCCGGTTGTCTGTGGTACAGTTGTGGTCGTTCCAGTACCCGTGTTCATCGTACCGGTGTTCATTGTGCCTGTACCGGTCGTCGTTGGGGTCTGCGTCTGGTACGTGCCTGTATTAGTCGATGTATTTTGACCGTTGGTGTAGGTGCCTGTCTGGGTCGATGGTGTCGACTGCGTTCCAGTCGTTGTGCCCATGTTCGTGGTTCCTGTGGTCGTTCCGGTTCCTGTGGTTCCCGTTGAATTCGTCGTTTGTGCTTTCGCGCTTAGGGTCAGGCCGGCTACCAGCATGAAACCCATCATCATTACTTTTTTCATTTTTTCGTTGAGTTTTTTGTTATCTGTTGTTCAGATCGACAATCGAGTTTATAACAGGCTGTCACAGTGTATGTTTATAAATTTTAATCTCTTTTTCACCCCTTTTTAGTCATATGGGGCTACGCAGGCTGTATTTGCCTGTTTTACGACATTAAAAAAGCAGCCGGCAATAAACCGGCTGCTTTACACTCAACAGAATGTCGACCATTGCTGGCCAGACTATAGATTACCTTTTTTCATTTCTTTCACAGCAAAGTCGGCAGCGCGGGCTGTCAATGCCATATACGTCAGCGAAGGGTTCACGCACGAGGCCGATGTCATACAAGCACCATCTGTATTAAACACGTTTTTGACTGAGTGAAGCTGGTTGTTCGCGTTCAGTACTGACGTTTTAGGATCTTTACCCATCCGGGCCGTACCCATCTCGTGAATACCGATACCGGGGTGCTTCGACTCGTCGTTGTAGCCATGTACGTTTTTGGCACCAGCCGCTTCGAGCATTTCTACGGCATCGTTCATCATGTCTTTCCGCATCTTCTTCTCGTTTTCGCCATAGGCAGCGTCGAATACGATCAGCGGTAGCCCCCACTTGTCTTTCTGGTCCGGCGAAAGAGTCATGCGGTTATCTGGATCAGGTAGCATCTCGCCGAAGCCACCAATGCTGATACCCCAGCTGCCAGGCTGACTCAGGCTGTCTTTGAAAGCAGCGCCGAAGCCTTCCATGCCATTGCCCCGGTTCCAGCCTTCACGGCCGGCGCCACCCTGGTAACCAAAGCCACGCACGTAGTCGCGCTTGTCGCCAGCCCAGTTGCGGTACCGGGGAATGTAAATACCGTTGGCCCGACGACCGTAGTAGTACTGATCTTCCATGCCTTCCCACGAACCCGACGCGCCTACGGCCAGGTGGTGGTCCATGATGTTCCGGCCAAGCTGATCAGAATCGTTGCCCATTCCGTTGGGGAAGCGGCTCGACTTCGAGTTCATCAGGATTGACGTGCTGGGGAACGCCGAAGCATTGAGGAAGATAATCCGGGCGAAGTACTCGCGCACCTGCTTGGTGTTCTGATCGACTACCCGCACGCCGGTTGCTTTTCCTTTTTTATCGTCGTAAATGACCTCAGACACAATCGAATCCGGACGCAGCGTCAGCTTACCCGTTTTCATCGCTGCAGGCAACGTTGCCGACTGCGTACTGAAATAGGCACCGTATGGGCAGCCGCGCATACACTGATTTCGGAACTGGCAGGCTGCCCGGCCCAGATCGTAGTGCTGTTGCTTAGGCGCGGTCAGGTGAGCTGTCCGGCCCATGATGACATGCCGTTTGCCGAATTTTTTCTCAATTCGGGCTTTTACTTCCTTTTCTACGCAGTTCATCTGCATAGGAGGCAGGTAGTTACCATCGGGCAATACGTCGAGTCCGTCTTTAGCGCCTGAAATACCAGCGAAGCCTTCCACGTAGTTGTACCACGGTGCTAGTGTTTCGTAACGAATCGGCCAGTCGACAGCGATGCCTTCTTTGGCGTTGGCCATGAAGTCTTCCGGGTTCCAGCGATAGCTCTGGCGGCCCCACATCAGCGAACGACCACCAACGTGGTAACCGCGAATCCAGTCGACTTTACGTTTTTCGAGATACGGGTTCTGCGCATCGTTTTCGAAGAAATGTCGCCACTCTTCGTTGGCCGTGTAGCCCGTCCGCATGTTGGCCCAGTATTCTTCAGCAGCCTGTGTCGTGATACGGCCCCGGTGTGGGAAATCCCAGGGGTTATTGGTAGCCGTTGGGTAGCCTTCAATGTGTTTTACATCGCGGCCGCGCTCCAGCATCAGCACGCGCAATCCTTTCTGGGTAAGTTCTTTG
>JAKONH010000227.1 GCA_022702045.1 Spirosomataceae bacterium | reverse complement strand
TGTCGCCTTTACGGATGGTGGGTACGTAGGCGGGCGCTACGGCCAATGTGTCTTCCCGGGAGCCGGTTGACTGGAAATACGCTAGTTTTTTGACGGGAGTGCAGCTACTGATCAGCATAATGCCTGCGATAAGTGCAAGCACGTAGGTTCCGATTCGTTTGCTGTTATTTTGATGCGTAACTAACATTAATGCGATTCTTAAATTAGTGGTAATAGCTGTTTTTGACAGCGTGGGGTAGAGAGCGACGTATTGGTTAAAAAAAACGCGCCATACAGCCCGTATAGTTGTTCCTACGTCGACTCATTTAGGGCTTTTTACCGGCTTTATCATTACGTTTGTCTGCGTGCCAGTTAAACCGTCAACGGCCAGTTTTTTTAACAGAAATAGGGGCACTGAACCTGGTAAATAGTTAGGAAAATTCAGCGCGTTAATCACGCTGATTCAGGTCATTGTAGAAGTACGGTAGGAGAAGAGAAAGCGCAACGTTTGGCGGTCGATTTTCTAATCAAATATCAGGTATAAGACGATTTTGGCAGGTGTAGGAGACCCTAATGTGATCTATTGGCTAGGTAGACTTATTGAACAAAAAATTTATAAATACAGTGTATAATCAGATAATGCGATATATTAAGTTAGTAAAAACAAAAAAAGGTAAATAATTAAATTTACCTTTTTTTGTTAGTAATATAATTTTACCAAGTAATGCCATTTAAGACATTTATTGACATAATCATCTTTTTTGAGGGAGTGGTAATGCTGAATTATATCAGATATCAAAATTGTTATATGGAAAATACGTAACTAATTTATCAGACTGGTACTTTATCTTGTAAACTGGTAACCCAAAGCGTTTTTTTATAAAAAACGAGCCGCTTTTCTATACAAGTGTTGGTAAATAACGAGTAGAAAAGGCTACTAGCGTGTTCGAAACGTAAACTGCGTTTGATCATCTTCGCCGTTGGTAAATCCATTACCGGGCGTAGAGTCAATATCCGGCGTCTGACAGCTGGAAATTTCCGCATTACCAGTCCACGTACCTGGCTGACTAATTTTCACGCGGAACCAGACCATCTGCTGACTGCTGACTGATACACTACCCAGACTTGTCGATATTACTGATCCGGAACTAGCCCAGTTTGTACCATCCACAAATTGCACACCGGTTGGTAGTTGATACCGTAGTTGAACCGAGCCGGACGCGCTCCCGCCGGTATTCGTTACCGTCAGGCTTATACTAACCACGTCTCCTACGGCCGCTACCGGTTGACTGATTGTAGTGGCTAACGACAGATCTGTATAGTTGCTGTTTGGAATTGGCTGATTTGTGACCACAGCGGGTAGCGGAATCTGATTCGGATTAGCGGACGCGTAGATAACTTCAGCCGGTTCGAGTGTGCGAATGTCAATCAGCGCAGCATCGTCTTCGCCATCGGCGGTGCCTGAGTTTGGCGAACTGTCAGGATCAGGTAGGGGGGCACTGCTAATCTGAGCGGCCAACTGATAGAAGCCTGCCTGTTGCGGGCTGACGGTGAATACAAACGTTGTGTCACTGCCAGCATCCAGGTGATAGGCCGATCCCGTCAGCATACCGTCTTGGTACAACAGGCCGGGAGCCGACGCTACGGCGAGGTTAGCCGGTAAACGACATGTCCATTGTACCCGACCGTCCATGGGCTTACTGTCTTCATTCCGCAACGTTACCAATACCGTCTGTCTATCCTTCAAGCGGACGACCCGGCTCACGGTACGAAGGGTTAACGACAGGTCGACAGACGCCGGTCCCGTCAGCAACGACGTGTTACGCATTAGCACGACCGATGAGAATGGACTGACCTGTATGGTGCCGTCGGTACTCTGATTCGTCGTGGCACTGGCCTGTAAGGTTGTCGTAACCGTGCGGCTCCGGTAGATGTTGCTGAGTTGAATCAGGCTGTCGCGGGAGGTGGGGTTATAAGCCAGATGAATCGAGTCGGCCGGGCTGGCGATGCTGAGTTCAGCCTCCCGCAGGTTTATATTGTCGAACCATACCGTTTGCCCATTTTCCGTCAGTTGTGTCACCAGCAGTGTATTTGCTTCGCTGTCGGTGGCTGTAAACGCCATTTCGACGTGCTGTCGGTCGGGGCCTATCCATATTGTTTTCCGATTACTGACATCCCGGTAGCCAGCGTCGCGCTGCCGTAGATAGAACGGCATCTTCTGGCCCGCACCCGACCCGATTGCATCAAACTGAAGCAGGTAATTTTTGCCTTTCGTCACGGCACCCACGTTGACGAAGGCAAACAGGTACGAGTCACGTTGATTCGACGCGCTGGTGAATCCAACACGTATGCTGTTCCCATCGAGCTTGCCCGATCGGTCCTGCACGACCTGTGCGTTGTTGTTTGGCCCCCAGGTCGACCAGTCGCCGTTGTTTGCGTCAAATGTCTGGTCCAGCCGGACGGTACCCATCTTCGTAACGGTGTAGTTGCGGTACAGCACTGGGCTGTTGATCGAAGATGCATCCTGCCCCGACTGGGCCTGCCATTCACTCAGCGACAGGTCGTTGCCGGTGATCGATCCGTTGACCCCCTTTACAGCCCTGATCTTGACCAGATCGTCGAATGGGCGAGCGTATATATTTTTCGTAAACGTACCGTAGCTGCTCAAATCGTTCATGGTCGATTCATAGGCAGCAACGAGCTGATTGGCGGTTTTACTGATAAACAGATTGCTCTGTACCGTGTTGTTGCGCGCCGGACACACATTGTTGTTGTGGGATATTCGGAACTGCGCTTCGTCATTATCGATGCTGGTGTTGTCGCTGGTTGTGGTCGTGCTGGTGGCATGCAGATAAATACCGATTCCCGCGCAGCCGAACACTGTATTCGATTTTGTTTCGATGTTGTAGGTGCAGTCGTCGAGGTAAATACCGTTGGCACCGGAATAGGCACCGCCGGGCGTGCCTTCGGGAGCGCCTGTTCCGCCGTAGACAATATTCGACAGAATTCGGTTGTTGCTCATCGACAACTTATTACCGTTCCAGACGTAGATGCCGCCACCGTCGCTTTTGGTTAGGCAAAAGTTGGAAATGATATTTCGCTGGATCAGCGCATTGTTGACAAAACAGATACCATTGAAGCCTAGACTGTCGAGCACATTGTCTTCCAGCACCAGTCCACCCGATCCGTTAGAGAGAATCCCGACCGACTGCCCGTCGCCACTGCGGCCCCGTCCGGCCAGCAGGCCGATGTTGCGAATGGTATTCCGTCGAATCGTAACGTTCTGGTAAGGGGCCGACGTGATGCCGTTATTATTGATATTGTAGAGTTGCGAGTTTTGAATGACGGCGTTACTACCGTTGCCTTCCAGCAAAATACCATCTTCACCAGCGTTGCTGACGTAGAGTTCTGCTAAGGTGAGACCGGTTGCGTTGACCGCCCGCAAATTGGTTTTACGTGCCTGCGTTACGTGCAGGTTCTGCACTGTCACGTAACTGCTGTTGATAAGCAACGCTTCATCATAGGCCGTAGCCGTCACCGCGTTCGAAACCGGCTTTTGCGTCTGGTACAGCTGAATTGTTTTACTGGTCGCGTCGTAGTACCATTCGCCGTTTTGATCGAGCGTGGCCGGGTGGTTCTGGATAAAGTAGCCCCAGCCGTCGGCCAGTGTGTAGTTGGTGTTGTTCGTTAGCGAAAGCGTGTTTCCGTTCTGACTGATTATCGGTGCCCGGTCCAGAATCCACTGAACGGGCCTGACCACGACTTCAGCCCCGACCCAGTTGGTTGTCAGTGCCTGTTGGCTGGTGAGCTGCGTTTTGCCACTGTGCGACTGCACCGTCAGATACCCTTTATCGGTGTCGGTCAAATTCGGGTATCGTCCCAGTGGCAGTGCGGAGTTGTTGGCAAACAGCCCCGTTACCCGACTGCCACAGTCGGGGCAGGGGGCCTGCCATCTGTTGGTAGCCGTCTGCACCCAGTTTGTCAGGGGCAGACTACCGCTGAGGATGGGTCGCTGGCCGGTGCCATAGGCGTCGATGCGGATGGGGGCGGTGGCGGAGCCCGCCTGTCGGATGGTGAGCGTGCCGCGGA
>JAKONH010000141.1 GCA_022702045.1 Spirosomataceae bacterium | reverse complement strand
ATCTGGCGGAAGTATTCTACCAGTACGACCACGATTATGTATTCAACTCCGATAAGTTCGAACAGGCATTCGGCATGCAGCCGACCAGCTATCGTGATGGTGTTACGGCCCTCGCCAGTCGCCTGTGCCAACCGACGACAGCCCCAGCCAAGCCCCTGTCGCTAGTGGCCAGTTAATCGCCGGCAGAACATCAACGGGCACAGACAGTTTGTAGCAGCACCGCCCCGATCCGGCAAAGTGTGGGGTCTTGCTACATGAAAAAGACAATTATCTACTGGTTCCGCAATGACCTGCGCCTGCACGACAACGAGGGGCTGTGTCGGGCTTATGACGATGCCGAGATTGTGCTGCCTGTCTTCGTATTCGATCCGCAATCCGTTGACCCGATTCCCGGCATTGACGTACCGAAGGCAGGGCCGCATCGCATCCGGTTTTTGCTTGAATCGCTACACGACCTGCGCGAATCGCTGCGCAAACGAGGTAGCGACCTGCTCATTCGGCTAGGTGAACCGGTCGAGGAAATAACCCGGCTGGCCAGGGAGCAGAGGGTAACCGCTGTCTATGCCGGTCAGGAAGCCACCACCGAAGAAATCGATCTGGAACAGCAACTGGCAAACCGGCTCAAGGCCGATCACATTACCCTACGGTTGTTCTGGATGCTATCGCTCTACCACATCGACGACCTGCCGTTTGACGTATCGGAACTTCCCGATGCCTATCGCGATTTCCGCCGAGGTTGCGAAAAAGAAGCGCATGTCCGGCAGGCATTGCCGGAGCCCGTCATCAGCCCGTTACCCAACGGGATAACGGCCGGCAAGCTGCCGACGTATACGAGTCTGGGTATGACCAAACTGAAGATCGACAAGCGGGCAGCACTTAAATTCATCGGTGGCGAAACCGAAGCGCTCGCTCGATTGACCAACTACATCTGGAGGCACGATCAGCTACGCAACTACAAATACACCCGCAATCAGCTATTGGGCGACGACTATTCGAGTAAGTTCTCCCCCTGGTTGGCCAACGGTTGCCTGTCGCCCCGGCACGTGTACTGGGAAGTGAAGCGGTACGAAGTCGAGCGCGTCAAAAACGTATCGACCTATTGGCTGGTATTCGAGCTGATCTGGCGGGATTATTTCCGCTTTCAAGCCGCGAAACAGGGAGCACTGATTTTTCAGGCGAAAGGCCCCCGAAAGGTAGCGGTTACGGGTTGGACAAAAGACAAAGCCTTGTTTTCGAGATGGGCGTCTGGGCAAACGGGCATTCCCTTTGTCGACGCGGCTATGCGCGAACTCAACGCGACGGGTTATTTGTCTAACCGCGCCCGGCAGAACGTAGCCAGTCTGCTCATCAACCGCGACGGCAAGCCCGACCTGAGCGTATGGTGGCCGTGGGGAGCGGCCTATATGGAAAGCCTATTGATCGATTACGACCCGGCCAGCAACTGGGGAAACTGGAACCTAGTCGCCAAAGTAGGGGCTGACCCGCGTAACGACCGATATTTCAACATCTATACCCAGGCCACGAAATACGACGCAAAGGGCGACTACGTAAAACTGTGGTGCCCCGAACTAAAAAACGTTCCTGCCGACAAGCTACAGTTACTGTCGCTCAACAGTTCCGACGAATTGGTGGAATGGGGCATCACGTTGGGGAAGAACTACCCGAAACCGCTGGTAGACCCGCAAAAATGGACCCGACGGAACGTGAAATCTACGAAAACCTGATGGTGCCGGTAACTCAACAGCCAGTCATACCAGCGTTGGAGAACTTATGCGCCTGTTGCACGGTTATCAATAAAGAACTCACCGCTTCAGCTTATCCGGACTTTTTGTTTAACCCCAACCAGGTTTGCCACGATTTGCTGACGACTGATTTCTGTCCGATTCAGCAATGTCGACTGGTTTTCGCAGTCCACTTTCCTTTCAGGTCTGAATTGCCTAGATAGTGCTGTCCGGAACAGGACCATTTTTTTACACACGCTAGCAATACGAGTAACTATGGGCGCATCGAGCGAGACCTTCAGTAAACGAGAAAAAGAAAAACAACGTCAGAAAAAAAAGCAGGACAAACAGGAGAAGCGTGAAGACCGGAAGGCCAACACGATCAAAGGGCAGGGCCTCGATCAGATGATGGCCTACGTCGACGAGTACGGTAACATAACGTCTACTCCGCCAAACCCCAACCGCCGGAGCACCGTGGCGCAGCAGGATATCGCCATAAGTACGGCCCGACGGGAAGCCGAACCACCGCAGGATTTGATTCGTCGAGGTACGGTAACGCGGTTCGATTCATCGAAAGGCTACGGCTTTATCCAGGACGGACAAAGCCAACAGAGTGTATTCGTCCACCAGAACGAACTGATCGATTCGGTTCAGCAGAACGACAAGGTTACGTTTGAAATCAAGATGACACCTAAAGGTGCCAGCGCTATCAACGTAAAGAAATGGGTCAACGAACCGGCTCCAGCACCAGCACCTACCGCTGTCGACGAGCCAACCAGTCAATCCTGATACGGTAGGACAGTTGACTTCCGTTATCAACCGTACTACTATATACATACTCGGTTACAGAGATCGAAAAACCCAGCCATACGCCCGTACGTATAGCTGGGTTTTCTGTTTTAAGGCTGTACTAACCCTACTGTAATCGTTATGATTTATCTTTCCTTAAGCGTATTTTTGCCAGCTACGATCTTGTCGAAAACACTTAGTTTACTCGCGTTCAGCGTAACTCTGCCGTAACCATCCCAACCCCGTGAAATCTATCTTTTTGTTTGTGTTGCTGGCCTTGCTGCTGACCAGTTGCGAGAAGCCCCTCTTCACGCAACTCCCCGCTGAAGATACCGGCATTACCTTCGCCAACCGTATTGTCGACAACGATTCGATGAACATCATCGACTTCGAATATATCTACAACGGCGGGGGCACCGCTATTGGCGATTTCAACAACGATGGGCTGTCCGACATCTTCTTCACCGGCAATCAGGTAGCGAACCGTCTGTACTTGAACAAAGGCGATTTCAAGTTCGACGACATTACCAAAACGGCGGGCGTCGACGGGGGCGGTAAATGGTGTTCGGGCGTAGCCCTAGTCGACATCAATAACGATGGCTGGCTTGATATCTACGTCGGCGCAACGGTTAGTAAAGTCGCGAGTCGGCGAGAGAACATGCTGTTTGTGAACCAGGGCTCAAAAAATGGACAGCCGCCCGTGTTCCGCGAAATGGCTAACGAATACGGCATCGCCGACGACGGCCACACGACAAACGCAGCCTTCTTCGACTACGATAACGATGGTGACCTCGATCTATATGTGCTGACCAATACCATCGAGGAGTATCCAAACGCTTACCGTGCCCGCCTGGCGGATGGCTCGTCGATCACGACCGACCGGCTGTATCGCAACGACCCCAATCCTGCGCTGGGTCACCCAGTGTTTACCAATGTCTCGAAACCCGCCGGTATTCAGATCGAAGGCTACGGACTGGGCCTGAACATCACCGACATCAACCGCGACGGCTGGAAAGACGTCTACGTGACCAA
>JAKONH010000596.1 GCA_022702045.1 Spirosomataceae bacterium | reverse complement strand
CTGCGGACTGATCGACCAGATTTCGTTTTTCTCATCGGCACAGGTAATCAGATTTCCGTCGGGATCGAAATACATCCCATTCGACCGGCCGGCCTCCTCCATGAAGACCGACAGCGAACCGTCGGTACCGTACTGCCAGATTTTGTTGTTGGGCTGATCGGTGAAAAACACCACCCCCTCCGCGTTGACGGTGGGGCCTTCAGTAAAGTCAAACTGGTCGGAGACGCAGGTCAATACGGCACCGGGCGCGATGAGATTAGTGGTATCAAGCGCGGTAAACGTCGGTTGTTCAGATTGGGCCATCGTGGTTTAGCATAGCAGTATGTATGCTGAAACAACCGCCCCCGCTGTCAGCTTGTTTGTAACGCTGTTCCTGGTTCCCGCTCCTCCGCCAGTTTGTGCTGCCCGGAATCAGGACTGATGCGAACTACAGATGGGCAGCTTTATCGGTCCGCA
This sequence comes from Spirosomataceae bacterium, assembly GCA_022702045.1. Classification (GTDB taxonomy): domain Bacteria; phylum Bacteroidota; class Bacteroidia; order Cytophagales; family Spirosomataceae; genus Spirosoma. The sequence goes on along the minus strand of JAKONH010000596.1, from coordinate 4,031 downwards.
AAAGCAACTAAAGCGAGTATATGCGGCCGGTTCGTTTACTTCCGTATACTGAGTTTTCTAACCACTCCTCAACTATGAAACTTTATTTAACGATCGGTGCATTACTTCTCGTTTCCTGTGCGTTTGGCCAGTCGTTGAAAACAGTAAAAAGCAAAAGCCGCTATCTGCTGGAACAGTACGAAGTGCGCGCCGACAACGATACGCTACGGGCTGGTAACTATCGCAAGTACCTGCGCGACGGAAACGTTTTGCTGGAAGAAGGCAATTACGCCAATAACAGACGAATCGGTGTCTGGACCTTTTATGACAACAAAGGGGCGCCTGAACTCATCTACAATTACTCGACCGGTCAGGTTGTCGAAAACCACCGATTTACAGCTGATAGTCTGGGTGTTATTCAGCTGGATGGCAAGGCGACCGTCGTTCGGCTGACCCCACCCCCAACCTTGCTGGCCAGTATGTATCAGGTCTCGGCGATTCTACTGCGAGAGTCGCGGTTTCCAGTACAGCTGATGCAGGCTGGCCTGCGGGAACTGTCGTACAAAATAGCCGCTACCGTTTCGCCTTCCGGAACCCATTACCGGGTTATCGCATCGAATTCTGATAAAAAATTTACGCAGGACGCCAAAAAATGGACGGCCCTGGCATTCAAGGATACACAGTGGGTTCCCGGCTCCTATGCAGGGCAACCAACTACTATCATGTATATGCTGCCGGAAATCGTACTTGTCGGCTCGTCAGTTATCAGGTAAATAACCAGCCATGACTACATTCGCCGACAAAGCCATCGCTTATTACCAGTCACTAACGGATCCGACTCACTTACCGCCCGGAATAGGCGTTATGAACCCGTACGAACAGCCTGTCGTGCAGGCCATTGTCGAACAGTTTTACACCCGGTTCTACACCGATATGCAGCCGCGTGTTTTTGTATTGGGCATCAACCCGGGGCGGTTCGGCGCGGGCGTAACCGGCATCTCGTTTACCACGCCCCAAAACCTGCGCCGGTACTGCGGCATCGCCAATAATCTACGCGACACTCCTGAACTGTCAAGTCGCTTTATCTATCAGGTTGTCGACGCGTTCGGGGGAGCTGCTGCGTTTTATGGCCGCTTTTTCCTGACGTCGCTCTTTCCCCTTGCCCTGACCAAAGAGACGAACAACGGTGGCGTAGTCAACTACAACTTCTACGACGACAAACAGACAACGGCGGCTTTGTGGCCCGCGATTACAGAAACCGTTCGCACCCAGATACGCTTCGGTGCAGACCGACGCGTGGCGGTATGTCTGGGTCGCAAGAATGAAACGTATTTACGACGACTCAACGAGCAACAGGGCTTCTTCGATCGGATTATAACGCTCGACCACCCGCGCTACATCCTGCAATACAAAAGCAAAGCCCTGTCAACCTATCTGGATCAGTACGTCTCGACGCTGTACGACTGTCTGGAAAAGTCCTGAAAACAAACCGGCCACTCTATGAAGGATGGCCGGTTTATCTTTAAAGCTGATGGGTATTACGCCCGCGTCATTTCGATGATTAGTTTCACGGTATCATTTTTACCGTCGCCGTCCAGATCCGTGTCACTGCTTGTTTGCGACAGTTTCAGGCTGTTGCCACTCCGCTCGGTGTCATATACTTCCGAGCTCCCGCTCGAATCGGTCAGCGTCAGTTTGGTACCGTCGAGTTTCCAGGTGCCGTTCGTGTCGGGTAACTCTGTCGAATTGGCGGCTGTGCATTTGCTACCTGTTACCCCCGACAGCTTTCCCCCAGATTGAAACGTGATCTTGCTGGTCGTAAAGCAGGTGGCTACGTCAGGGCCGCCGTAGGCCACTAGAACGGCTAGTAAGTCATTTGTTTTCGTACCATTCCCTGGCAGATCAAAAGCCGGGTCGATTTTCATTCCGGTAATTGCCCAGGTGCCTTCAATAGATGATGCGGGCATAACCGGGTCGTTGCCGCCTTTGTTACAACTGCCAAACCAGAAGGGCATGGCTACGATAAGAGCCCATGTCAACAGACGATTCAAACGTGTAGCGTTCATGATAGATGTGTTAAAAATGAGTACTGATCCAAAAGTCAACCTTCTGGCTTACAGACTTAGTGGAGGAATTAGTAAACGGTCAACTGACTTCGTGATCGGTCATTTTAATACCTGGCCAGACGTCACTAAATCATGGAAAGTAAAAACTAACCTGACGCGGTCTTTATAGCTAGTCAATTTTCCCATCCATCATGCGCATTCTTTCACTGCTATTCGCCAGCCTATTCCTGTCTTCGGCATGGGCGCAAACAGGCTACCAACCAACTACCGAGAACCTGGCGGCCCGCAAAACCTTTCAAGATGATAAGTTCGGCTTGTTTATTCACTGGGGGGTGTATAGTCTGCTTTCGTCGGGCGAATGGGTGATGAATGACCGGCAGATTCCCGTAAGCGATTACGAAAAATTACCCACCTTCTTCAACCCAACAGCCTTCGACGCCAAAGCCTGGGTATCGATGGCGAAGAACGCGGGCATGAAGTATATTACCATAACGAGCAAGCACCACGACGGCTTTGCCATGTACGACTCGAAAATATCCGACTACGACATCGTTGACCGGACGCCTTACAAAAAAGACGTGCTGAAAGCACTGGCTGACGAATGCCGGGCGCAGGGCATCAAGTTGTTTTTCTACCACTCCCACCTCGACTGGCATAGCCCCGACTATTACCCACGCGGGCGTACGGGGCAAAACCTCGGTCGGCCCGACGCTGGCAATTTCAACAAGTACCTGACGTACATGGATACACAGCTCACCGAGTTGCTAACTAACTACGGTCCTATCGGCGGAATCTGGTTCGACGGCTGGTGGGATCAGCAGGCTGGTGATAAAACAGACCCGCGCAGAACCAAACTCGACTGGCATCTCGATCGCACGTACTCGCTGATTCACAAACTGCAACCAGCTACCCTAATCGGCAACAACCACCATGTCGCCCCGTTTCCAGGCGAAGATTTTCAGATGTTCGAGAAAGACCTGCCGGGTCAGAACAAAACGGGTTTCAGCGCGGAGTCTGAGGTCAGTCAACTACCGCTGGAAACCTGCGAGACCATGAACGGCGCGTGGGGATTCAACATCAACGACCGCAAGTATAAAAGCACCAAAGACCTAATTCAGTATTTAGTGAAAGCGGCCGGGCATAACGCCAATTTTCTGCTGAACGTCGGCCCCATGCCTGACGGCCGGATACAGCCAGAGTTTGTGAAAACCCTGGGCGAAATGGGCCAATGGATGCAACAGAACGGCGAAACTATCTACGGTACGCGGGGCGGTCCCGTAGCCGCCCACGACTGGGGTGTCAGCACCGCGAAAGGCAACAAAGTGTACGTTCACATCCTCGACTGGCCGGACAGACAATTATCACTGCCCGCCGTGTCCGGCAAAATCAAATCGGCCCGTCTATTCGCAGACAAGCGTCCGGTCAAAGTTAGTCAGTCGGCAGAAGGGGTTGTCCTGACGATGCCCGTAACGCCTGCCTCCGATGCCATCGACACCATCGTTGAACTGGACATGTAATCTCTAGGCCAGCCCTCCAGGTCTGGAGGGCGGCCAACCACTCACGGCGACAACTATATTGGTCGCTATCGCGCCCACCAGACGTGGACCCACGCCAGCGGCCATCGTGACGTGGACCGGTTCAGGCTACACAACTTACCCCTATGACACTCCGACTAATCCGACAGCTGTTTTGTCTGCTCCTGCTTACTGGTGCGTTCAGTTTCCGCGCTCCCCAACCCATGACGTGGGTAGCGATCGGCGATTCGATCACTTACCTCAACGACCATCCTGAGCAAACCGGCAACCGCATTACGAAAGGCTACATGACCCGCGTCGTGGAGAAGCTGCCGTATATCAAGTTCATCAACCAAGGACACAATGGCTGGACGGCAATGCGCATTGCGCAGCAGATTGACTCATTGGGCCTGACCAAAGCCGATCTCTACTCCGTCTTTCTCGGCACCAACGACTGGTGGCACAGCAAACC
>JAKONH010000076.1 GCA_022702045.1 Spirosomataceae bacterium | reverse complement strand
GTTTTTATCAGTAACCGGTCAACGCCCAGCCGCCTATCGGCCGTTGCGGTGTACGATCAGTTGTGGGAAATTCTGACAGCACCGGTTACTGCCTGACCTCTACCCAGCCTTGGCAAATGCAAGCCAGATTCGGTTGTCAGACTAGGAAAAGAAACCGGACGTCTTGCGTTGAAACGGGGTGGTTCGTATCTTAGAATCAGCGTCAAGGCCAGCCAAACCGGTGCTCATGAAAGCAATTCTACTTCTATCCTCTTTGTTGGCAGTGAGCTGTGCATCGAACCGGCCCGCAGCCACCAACGCACCCACGGACGGGGCGGAGTATTACCAGCTTAATCAGTCGGGATTACCGACGTCATCAAAGCTTTACCCCGATCCTCAGGGCGGGCTAGGTCACTCCCAAGACCCCGACATCCGGGTTACCGACATCCGACTGACGGCCAGTTACACGGTCGTTTACATGACGTTTGCTAAAGACCCAAACAGTCGCGACGGCAGCTATTTCGGCACCAGTAGTATCTCGTTTAATCCAAAGGCGAAGCTGGCTTCGGGGGACGGTCGTAAAACCTACGCACTCGTTAAAGCTGATGGTATACCGATGTCACCTGACACCCGCGACATCAAGAACGACGAGCGGTTAGCTTTCGTCCTGTATTTCGAGCGCCTGGACGAGGGCGTCGAACACTTCGATCTATTTGAGTGCCAGAGCGATAACCAGAACTCCTGCTTCAACGTAGCGGGGCTGGCGGTCGAAAACCCTGTGCGGCAGGCACCAGCCCAACCACGTTGATGCGTATTTTCCCATCATGTGTACACCGAACAACAACGACGAACGTTACTACTAGATAGTCCCTGTTCGTCGTTTGTCATTTAGTATGTTCTTTTCCTCGATTTACCAACGCGTTATCCGGCTCTACCGCCCGATCTGTCTCCTGTTTCTTTTTTCATCAATCAGCCTGCTGGCATTGGCCCAGACCAACCTCTCGTTTCACCTCCTCGGTGGCTACCTACTGAGCACCGACGCCAAGGTCAACAAAGGCAAAGCAACCCTGTTTGTCTTTCAGGAAGCCGATACATTTACGGATACTTTTAAGCCAGCAACAACCAGCAAACGCCCTGAATTACCCAACTTCAAACGGGACATGGTTATCGGTATCGCTACACCGGCTACCAGTAAACCACCTCGTCTGTCGGTAAGCCGTGTTTTTGTGCAGGATTCAACGCTTACTGTTCGGTATATACGTCTAGCGGACACGACCAAACAGACACAAACCTTCGTCGTTCAGCCAACTTTGGTATTCAGCATTCCAAAGCAGACAGTTTTACGGACCCGTTTAATAGAAAACGGCAAATTAATTCAGACGATAAAGCAGACAGAATCAGCCACTAACTGATTTCGTACGGGATACTACGTACCTTGTTCTGTTGACTATTGCTTCAACAAACGGTATCTGGACTCGTTTTTGCTGAAAATTAACGGAAAGCTGCGGTGCCAACCCCCTATTACACCATCTGATGAGCCTATCAAATGCACCGATCTGGCCATCGGATAAGGCGTATGTATGTGTATGCGTAGGGTTAACCGCGTAATACGGGCGGCCTCTTATCCGCACGTTAAGTGAATGACTACTGTCTTCGTTTGTCTGTCTTTGTTGCTGGAGCTGACATGTGCTTACGTGTACATACGCGACGCCCTGACCACCCAGCAGGGCCAGTCTCAGCGTATCGTACTGCTCCTTTTCGGCACGGTCTTCAGCAGTATAGCCATGCTGCTTGCCTACTACCTACTGATAAGCTAACTAACCCGAACTGACTACCCACCCATCGGTGTTCGGGTTTATAAGGTAGTGCGTCATGTGGCAACCCGTCGTGGCCCCGACCGATTTCCGTATCTTTGCCTTTAGTTTCATATCATACTCCGTCTGGCCAGCTACACGATTAGCTGGCTGGTCGATTAATTTTAGAAGGCGTGACTTATCAGCAATACGACTCCCTCGACTATGCTAAACTCGCAGCCGAGGTTCTGACCTACTGGGAGGATAACAAGGTGTTTGAGCAGTCCGTTGCCCACCGCGACGGTCAGCCAAATGGTCCGTTTACGTTCTTCGAAGGCCCGCCTTCGGCCAATGGCACACCGGGCATTCACCACGTCATGGCCCGGACGATTAAGGATATTTTCTGCCGGTACAAAACACTACAGGGCTTTCAGGTCAACCGGAAGGGGGGCTGGGATACCCACGGCCTGCCGATCGAATTACAGGTCGAGAAAGAGTTGGGTATCACCAAAGACGATATCGGCAAGACGATCAGCGTCGAGGACTACAACCGCCGGTGCCGCGAAACGGTCATGCGCTTTACGGATCAGTGGAACGACCTGACCCAGAAAATGGGCTATTGGGTCGATCTGGATAATCCGTACGTCACCTACAAAAACGAATACATCGAGTCGGTCTGGTGGTTGCTGAAACAGTTGTACGACCAGAATCTGCTGTACAAAGGCTACACCATTCAGCCCTTCTCGCCTAAAGCCGGAACGGGTTTGAGTTCGCACGAACTGAATCAGCCGGGTACGTACAAAGATGTTCGCGACACGACCATCGTCGCCCAGTTTCGGGTAAAACTGACCGGTAAATCGGGCTATCTCTTCGACAGTGCCAA
>JAKONH010000069.1 GCA_022702045.1 Spirosomataceae bacterium | reverse complement strand
CCAAACAAACCCAGACAGGCAATGAAAATAGCCAGCCCGGCAAAGACACCCAGAATGGTCTGCTGCCGCAGATCGGCCTGGTACAATTGATCGAACTGGGCATCCAGAAAGCGGTATTCAAACGGATAGGCCGGTTTCATTCTGGCGTACAGGGCCGTAACCGCTTCGACGCCTGCCTGTACGTCGCCGGGTTTCAGATGAATCAGCCCCACCCGCTGATCGTCGTCAGGAGCAATGACCAGTGGCTCGATATGCTCGCGGAGCGACAAAAAGTTAAAATCCTCGACAACGCCGACAACGGTCCGGCGCGTACTGTCGCTTACGGTATTGCGTAACCATTTTCCGATGGCCTGTTGGGGTGTCCAGCCCAGCTTCGTAACTGCCGTACGATTCAATAAAACCGACTGCGTGCTATCTGACGCGTAGGCGGGCGACAGATCCCGACCAGCAATCAGTTTCAGACCCAGCGTTTTCACATAGTCGAAATCGACGAACTCGGTACGACCCCGCCAGCGCTCATTACGCCCTTCTACGTCGAACATCTGCGCGTCGAAATAGCCGCCCGGCTCGCCCGACATCAGCGATACGGCCGACACCCGGCTTTGCCCCAACAGGTCGCCTTTGCGCTGAATGAGGAAGTTGTAGATGTCTTCGTTATCGATGGGAATGACCATCGTTTGGCCGCTGTTGTAACCCAGTTCCTTGTGTTTGAGGTAATGCAATTGCCGGGTAACGATAGCCATACCCAGCATCAGCACAATCGAAATACTGAACTGAATCACGACCAGCACCTGCCGGAACGACGTGCTGCCCCGGCCCAGCCGAAGTTTTCCTTTCAGCGCCTGTATGGGGGAAAAAGCCGCCAGTACGAACGCCGGATAGCTACCCGCCAGGAAACCCGTTACGACGACGATACCGATCAAAAATAGGGTAATTGGCAGCGCGTAGGCCGTTAGCTGTATCGGTTGTCCCAGCAGTTGACTGTACGCGGGCAGCGCTAGTGCCACCAGTCCAATGGCCAGTCCGCAGGAGATCGTGGTTAGCAGCACCGATTCGCCGATGAACTGCCACACCAGGTGCAGCTTGACGGCCCCCAGCACCTTGCGCACGCCAATCTCACGCGACCGCTCCATTGCCCGAACCGTCGACAGGTTCGTGAAGTTAATGCAGGCCACCAGCAGAATCAGGACGGCTATCGACAGAAATAGGTAGACGACTTTTTTATCGCCGTGCTTCAGGTTATCGAACGCCCCCTGCTCGAAATAGATGTCGTCCAGTGGCGTCAGCGACAACGAGAAACGATACCCAAACTGCTTCATGCTGGGGCCCATGTATTTCTGCATGAAGCCCGGCAAGCTACGTTCGATCTGCGCCAGGCTGGCCGACGGGGCCAGTTGCACGTATGTAAAGTAGGCGTTGTTAATCCACTGCGTCATGTTGGACTGTGTCTTATAATTGGCCAGGGGTACTACCAGATCAAAACTCAGGTGCGAGTTGGCTGGTACGTCCTGTGCCACCCCCGTTACTTTCAGCGGCAGGGTTTTGTCGAGCCTGATCAGTTGACCAAAGGCCTTGTCGGCACTACCGAAGTATTTACGGGCCGTCGATTCCGTCAGGACGACACTACCTGGATTGATAAGCGCCGTTGCGGCATCGCCCTTGAGCAGCGGAAAGGAGAACAGCTCGAAAAAATCAGCGTCAGCTTTAAGTACATTCCGTTCGTGGAACGACTTGTTCTGGCTCGTCACCAAGGCGTTCGTCTGCCCCACCCGTGTGGCCCGGCGAATCTGACCCTTGAAGTCGTTCAGCAGGGCGGGCGCATAGGGTCCCGACAGGTAAGCAACGGGTACGGCTTTTCCATTTTCTTCGATGTTCCGCATGACGCGATAGATCGACGAGCGGCTCCGATGAAACTGGTCGACGCTGTACTCGTTCATGATGAACAGAAAAATCAGCAGGCAAACGGCGATACCAATCGATAAACCCAGCAGGTTTATGAGTGAAAATACTTTGTTATGGATCAGGTTGCGCCAGGCAATTTTGAGATAGTTACGTACCATATACGTCAGGAATGGGAAAGCTCGGCCTACGGTAAGTCAACTCCTGTGCCACCAACGGAATGAGCTGTTTCCGACCCCTGAAGACCGTTTTCGGGCGTACGTCTGTCCACTAGCGGACAAAGGCTGTTCGTAACTGGACAGGCTACCGCGTGGTTAGTCGTCGCCTTGACAGTACCACACGTCAGTAGTTAACAGAAGCGTATTACCCGTATAAAAATGCGTAGATTGGGCGGTACAAACCTTCCTCAACATGACGTTTACCTATCGGCTGGCTACGCAGGACGACCTGGCCGACATCGTTGCCCTGCTGGCCGACGATGCCCTGGGCGCGAGCCGGGAACAATATCGGCTTCCCCTGCCTACGGCCTATCAACAGGCGTTCGACGCCATCCGGCGCGACAGCAATCAGGAATTAACTGTCGTCGACCATAACGGCGAACTCGTTGCGACCTTCCAGCTAACGTTTATTCCATACCTGACCTATCAGGGCGGCATCCGGGCGCAGATCGAAGCCGTACGCGTCAAGTCGAGCTACCGGGGGCAGGGCGTTGGAACCAAGTTGTTTCAGTATGCTATTCAGCGGGCTACGGAACGGGGTGCTCATCTGCTGCAACTAACGACGGATAAGAAACGACCCGACGCGAAACGCTTTTACGAATCGCTCGGCTTTGTTGCTTCGCACGAAGGCATGAAGCTGCACCTGACCCGATAACCTCTTTTCAAAACCAATTCATCGATTCCTGATGAGCCGACTCATCGACCTTTCCAAGCCCATTCGCTACAATGCGCAGGACCCGTGGTTTATGCGGGTCAAGATCAAACACAAGCCCCACCAGAAAGCCCGTTGGCTTATCCGGTTGCTGGGCCTTCCTTTTAACCTGTTCCCACCCCGCTTCA
>JAKONH010000065.1 GCA_022702045.1 Spirosomataceae bacterium | reverse complement strand
GACCAACTTTCCTTGAGTTCCGGACATACCGTTACCGGGGTCACTCGATGTCAGATCCGCAGAAGTACCGTACCAAAGAGGAGGTCGAGCAGTACAAACAGCGCGACCCAGTCGAGATGGTTCGTACCCGTATTCTGGAAAAAGGTCTGGCCACAGAAGACGATCTGAATGCGATTGATAAAAAGATCAAAGGTATCGTTGATGAATCGGTGAAATTCGCCGAAGAGTCGCCGTACCCAGCGCCCGAAGAAGCGTACAAAGACGTATACGTTCAGTCGGACTATCCGTTCCTGAAAGAATAGATTACCGAATTTCAGCGTTGTAAAGCCCGGTCTAAAGATCGGGCTTTTTTTATGGAACAAATTCTATCCATTAATTGTATATACATTAATTGCGTTTGTTTTTATTTGCAACACAGTTCAAATTCTAACTAAGCTTACCCTATGGAAACGCTCATCAATGGCTTGCACCACGTAACAGCCCTGGCTGGTAATACACAACGTAACGTCGATTACTACACCGGCATACTGGGCTTACGACTGGTCAAGAAAACGGTAAACTTTGACGCACCCGACGTATACCACCTGTATTATGGCGACGAAACGGGCTCACCAGGCACAATTATGACGTTTTTTCCGTACGACGGCATTCCGCGCGGTCGGAAAGGCGTTGGTCAGCTCACCTATACGGCGTTTTCGGTACCGGTGGCCAGCATGCAATACTGGCTGGATCGCTTACATCAATCCAATATTTCTTATTCGGGGCCTAACAAACGCTTCAACGAAACGTATGTGCGCTTCGAAGACTTCGACGGTATGGGTGTTGAGCTGGTGTTCACCGACGAAGACAGCCGGACGGGCTGGCAGAACGGATCGGTTCCGGCCGAGTATGCCGTGCGTGGTTTTCACACTGTTACGTTGAACGAGTTGAATCCAGACCGCACCATTCAGTTACTGACCGACTCGATGCAGCACACGCTGGTAGCTGAAGAAAACGGTCTGTATCGGTTTCAGGCCGGTAAAGGCGGCTCGGGCAACTTTGTCGACGTGCTACAATCGCCGGACGCGGTTCGGGCTTTACAGGGGGGAGGTTCGGTACACCACGTTGCTTTCTCAACCGATTCGGACGAAACCCAGTTAACCATTCAGGAACAGTTGTTATCGGCCGGCTACCAGGTCACGCCCGTACAGGACCGCAATTATTTCAACAGCATCTATTTCCGCGAACCGGGTGGTGTCTTGTTCGAAGTAGCGACCAATCCGCCGGGCTTTTCTATCGACGAATCGGTAGCTGAGTTAGGTACAGCCTTGAAATTACCCGCGCAGTACGAACCGCGCCGGGCTAAAGTAGAAGCTGAGTTACCGCCCATCCAGGTAAAACAGTACTAGTATGATCCACGATCCGAACGCATACATAACCGCCGGTAAACCGCTCGAAGAAGCGAGTAAGGTGATGATTATGGTCCATGGTCGGGGCAGTTCGGCCCGCGATATTCTGTCGCTGTCGCAGTATATCGACGCCGATGATTTCGCCTTTGTCGCGCCGGAAGCCACCGGGAATACTTGGTATCCATATTCATTTCTGCGACCAACAGACGAAAACGAGCCGTACCTGTCGTCGGCACTGGCTGTTCTGTCGGGATTACGAGCACGTCTACAATCCGATCATAATGTTAACCCATCCCAGTTGTACTGGCTCGGATTTTCGCAGGGTGCCTGTCTGTTGTCGGAATATATTGCCAGAAATGCCATGCGCTACGGTGGTGTATTCATTCTGAGCGGAGGTCTGATTGGCCCTGACGAAACGGCTCGTGACTATGCCGGTGATTTCGACGCTACACCCGTTTTTCTCGGCTGTAGCGACCGCGATAGCCACGTCCCCAAAGAGCGCGTACTAGAAACAGAGCGGGTTTTGGGTGGCATGAACGCAGCCGTTACGACTCGTTTATACCCAAATTTCCCGCATACAATCAACGAAGATGAGTTAAAGATCGTTAATTTGCTGATAGCCGGTGGTCAGGTAAGCTGATACAGTCAAAGCCGGCTCGACGCAAAACGACAACGCTTATGAGCCAATACATGGTCGAATTCGACCTTCCCACCGTGATGGATGATGAGTTTGCCAGTCAAATTCCTGCCCAGCGGGTTAAAGTCGATGAGTTGATGGAGCGGGGCCAATTGTTATCGTATTCCTTATCAGTAGACCGGCAGAAACTGTGGTGCATTTTCAAAGCCGATTCAGAACTAGAGGTCATGGAATCGATTTCAGAGTTTCCGCTGATCAAGTATATGACACCCTTTGTAACGGAGCTACTATTTCACAATATGGTTGCGGCACGAATCCCGCTTTTTTCGCTGAACTAATAAAAAGCCTGCTCTCAATAGCGGGCTTTTTTGTGTACTGTGGGGTATCGTTCTTACCAGTAAGTTTGTCGCATGAAATTCCATCTATTTTCCACATTCGTTCGATTCAGTTTGCTACTGAGTCTGTTGTTTTTTACCGGCTCCTGTCGCGGAAACGAACAGCGTGACATTCAGCAACCAACCGCTGACGTTCAGCAACAGCCAGCCCCACACAAACGCCATCATCGCCATCAATCGGAACGTAGGACTGATAGTCAAGCTACCACCTCAACAGAAGCGATTCCTGACTACGTGCGCACCGTACTGATGTATGTTCGTACGAATCATCGGTCACCCCAAGGCTACGTTGGCGGTCGTACGTTCGGCAATTACGAACGGCAATTACCCATTCAGAACGCTACCGGTCAGCGACTGCGTTATCAGGAATGGGATGTAAAACCAAAAATTCAGGGACAGAACCGGGGGGCTGAGCGGCTTATTACCAGCTCCGACGATCACGCTTATTATACCCGCGATCACTATCGCTCATTTACTGAAATCGAATGACACCGAACATACTTATCTGCCAGTCGGAACGCGAACTGGAAGCCCATTTTGCCGATTGGTTTATTGCTCACATCGACGGCAAAGACGCTACGACACTTCGTTCGTTCTACGAAACAATGGCCGACGTACTCGAATTTCCTGACTCGTTTGGCTACAACCTCGATGCGCTCAACGACGCCCTCAACGACTTGCAATGGTTGGAAGATGAACGTATTGTGCTGTATTTCACCAACACGGCCGATCTCATCAGCAAAGAACGGGATCCAGCCAAACTAGCCAGCGTATTCAATATGCTAGACGCGACAGCCGAGGACTGGAAGTGGCTCGACGATGACGAGATAACGGATAAAAAGGAGATAGTCGTCGTGTTCGAAGATAGTCCGCGCATTCAGTCGATCCTGGAAAAGGAGCAGATAGACTTCCAGGCGATGGCTAGTTTATAGCCCACCGTGCCTGCAACAAATCGCTTTCGCGCGCTGTTACGAGTAAGTGCCGCCGGAATACGCTTCCAGCGGCTTTTCCTGTTTGTATATCACAACCTGATTTTGCTTGAAACCAGCCGAATTAGTTGGCCTCTACGCCAACGATAGTTTTATCCAGATACTATCTGAACCGTTTGGTCGTAAGCATACCGGCGATCCACAACGGCTTCAGATCAAGGGTTTGGCAGGTAGTCTGGACGCAGTTTTCGCGTCGGCTATCGTCAAATCAGTAGGTGGCAACCACTTATTCGTGATGACTGATCGCGACGAAGCCGCCTATTTTTACAATGACATGCAGCATCTGTTGGAACGGGAGATCCTGCTGTTCCCCATGTCGTACAAGAAGCCGTATCAGTATGAAGAGGTAGAAAATGCTAACGTACTGATGCGGGCTGAGGTGCTCAACAAGCTAAATCCAGCCCCAAAAGATGGCTTACTGGTCGTTACGTATCCCGAAGCGTTATCGGAGAAAGTGATCAACAAGCGCTCGTTACAAGCCAACACACTGACGATTCGGGTAGGGGAGAAGATCGACACAAACTTTGTTGCCGACCTGTTGCTGACATACGAGTTCGAGAAAACGGATTTTGTCTACGAAGCCGGTCAGTTTTCGGTCCGGGGTGGTATCATCGACGTTTTCTCATTTGCCAGCGAGTACCCGTTCCGCATTGATCTGTTCGGTGACGAAGTAGAAAGCATCCGCCAATTCAATCCGGAAACGCAGTTATCCACGGACCCAGTTGACTTTATCAATGTCATTCCGAACATTCAGACCAAACTGATCGAGGAAACGCGCGACCCGTTTTTCAGCTTCCTACCGGCAACGACGACAATTTGGGCGAAGGACGTTGAGTTTACGCTGGAGATCATCGAGAAGTGCTACGAAAAGGCGGAGCAGAGTTTTGAGACGGTACTTGCTAGTAGTGGTGGCATTCAGGTCGTATCCGATCCCGGTGCCTTATTTGAAACCCGGCGCACGTTTCTGAACCAGATTAAAGAATTTCGGACAGTTGAATTTGGCCGAAAATTTTACTTCAAAACCGATACCCGACAGCAGTACCAGTCGAAACCACAGCCCTCCTTCAACAAAGATTTCAAACGCCTTGTCGACACATTGGGCGACAATCAGGCGAAGGGATATACCAACGTCATCGCAGCCGAGTCGTTCAAACAGCTCGACCGGCTGCGCACCGTTTTTGAAGAACTCGATCCACACCTTACCTTTCAGCCGCTTAATATTGGTCTGCGGGAAGGTTATGTCGATGATTCGTTGAAGATCGTTTGCTTTACGGATCACCAGATTTTTGACCGATACTACCGCTTTAAAGTTCAGGATAAGTTCACCAAGTCGAAAGCGTTAACGTTGCGCGAGCTGAAAACGCTGCAACCGGGCGATTACGTTACACATATCGACCATGGTATTGGTCGGTTTGCGGGTTTGGAGAAAGTTGATAATGCAGGTAATCAGCAGGAAGCAATCCGGTTGATTTACCGCGACAATGATATTCTGCTTGTCAGCATACACAGCCTGCACAAAATTGCCAAGTACACAGGCCGGGAGGGTAGTCCCCCGCCGATGAGCAAGCTCGGCTCGCAGGAGTGGGAGCAGAAGAAATCCCGCATTCGTAAGCAGGTAAAAGACATTGCCCGCGAACTAATTGCGCTCTATGCCAAGCGCCGGAACGCGCCGGGTTACGCCTTCAGCCGCGACACCTTTCTGCAAACCGAACTCGAATCGTCGTTTCTGTACGAAGACACACCCGATCAGGCAAAGGCTACCAACGACGTTAAAGACGACATGGAGCGGCCTAATCCTATGGATCGACTGGTATGTGGTGATGTCGGTTTCGGTAAGACAGAGATCGCGATCCGAGCCGCTTTTAAAGCTGTCAGCGACAATAAGCAGGTAGCCGTGCTCGTCCCGACGACGATTCTGGCCATGCAGCACTTCAAGACATTTTCGGACCGTATGGCCGATTTTCCGGTTAAGGTCGAGTACATCAACCGGTTTCGTACAACTGCGCAAATTAAGGAGATTCTGAAAGGCGTGGCCTCAGGCGAGATCAACATTCTGATCGGTACGCACCGGATTGTCAACAAAGACATCAAGTTCAAAGACCTTGGTCTGCTGGTTATCGACGAAGAGCAAAAATTCGGCGTAAAAACGAAGGACCGGCTCAAAGAACTGCGCGTTGAAGTTGACGTACTAACGCTTACTGCGACGCCTATTCCGCGTACACTGCACTTTTCGCTGATGGGCGCTCGTGACCTGTCGGTCATCGCCACGCCACCACCTAACCGGCAACCGGTTACGACAGAGGTTCATGCGTTCGACGAAACCGTTATCCGCGACGCCATCAGTACGGAAATCAAACGGGGTGGCCAGGCTTTCTTCGTGCACAACCGAATCGGCGATATCGAATCGATTGGCAACATGATTATGCGGTTGGTTCCTGAAGCCCGGGTCGGTGTGGCGCACGGGCAGATGGAAGGGGAGCGGCTGGAACGGATGATGACCCGCTTTATTGAGGGCGAATACGACGTATTGATTTCTACCAATATTATCGAATCAGGTTTAGACATTCCGAACGCCAATACAATTTTGATCAACAATGCGCATTATTTCGGCTTGTCGGATCTGCATCAAATGCGGGGTCGGGTTGGTCGGTCGAATCGGAAGGCCTTTTGTTATCTACTTACCCCACCGCCATCGGTCATGACAGCCGATGCCCGCAAACGGCTACAAACGCTGGAAGATTTTTCGGATTTGGGCGAGGGCTTTAAGATTGCCATGCGTGACCTCGACATTCGGGGAGCCGGTAACCTGCTGGGTTCGGAACAAAGTGGTTTCGTCAATGATTTGGGCTTCGAGATGTACCACAAAGTCTTGGATGAGGCCGTGCAGGAGCTGCGTGAAAACGAATTTAAAGACCTGTTCGAGACAAAACCCGGCGAACTGAAACTGAAGTTGCCCGACACGGTTATTGAAACAGATCTCCAAGTTGTTATTCCGGAGCGGTACGTACACAATATTTCGGAGCGTCTGGCGCTGTATACTCGCCTGGACAGCATTGAAAATTTGACCGAACTGGAAGCCTTCCGCCAAGAAATTCTGGACCGATTTGGCCCAATTCCCGAAGAGGTTATCAACCTGATTGATATGGTCAACGTGCGCTGGAAAGCCGAACGCTTATACCTTGAAAAACTGACGCTTAAGAATACTATTCTGAAAGGCTACTTCGTTTCTAACGGGAATGATGCGTTCTTCACGTCTGACCAATTTGGCAAAGTAATTGAGTACATCAAGCGGAACCCGTCGAAATGCTCACTCAAAGAATCGAAAGGAAGGCCGATTTTCACGCATTCAGGTATCGATTCGGTGGAGCAGTTATCCAACGTTCTGGCCGAAATGACGAGTTAAGCACTAATTTAGCACCAGCGTATCTTACACAAAATACAGCAATGATTCAAAAGTATCACCTGAAACAAGCTGCCTATGTGCTGCTGGCAACGGCGGCTCTTTC
>JAKONH010000021.1 GCA_022702045.1 Spirosomataceae bacterium | reverse complement strand
GTGCAGATTCTGCGTGACAACGTTTCCATGCGCTGATGAGGCCAGTTCATATTGAGGAAAAGCCTGATGGTTACGGGCTATGATTCCCGATAGCCGCTACCCGGCAAACGGCTATAGGTAGGCAACGTCAGTAAACACTCCGGTACTTCTCCGGTTTATTAGTCACTAACAGATGAAACCATGAAACCACTCCGCACACTCACCGTTACCCTGATGACGATTGTATCGCTCCAGGCCTGCACCCCTAAAATGGCTTTTCTTAACTCAACGATAGCCCCTGCCGTTAGCGGTAACGTTCGCGTCAAGAAAGACAAAAACGCCAATTACATCGTCAACGTCGATGTGGCCAATCTGGCACCGTCGAAGAACCTCGATCCGCCCAAAAATACATACATCGTCTGGATGGAATCGAGTGACCGTTCCGTTCGCAAACTGGGGCAGCTAAGTCCGTCCGGTAAGTCGCTTCAGGCTAAATTGACGGCCACGGCAGTCTCAAAACCCGATGCAGTGTTTGTTTCTGCCGAAGACAACGCTGACGTCGAATATCCCGCTGGTCCGACTGTGATAACGACCCGCAAGTAGTGCAGTAAATTACCTTTAAACTCAATGACTTATGGAAAGCGAAGACAACGAAGACATCATCCGGGCCAAACAGGCGATTTCGCCCAGTGGTCTCGGCAACCGGTCAGACGCAGGTGAAAGCAATAGTAGCGGTGAACTCCCCGACGATGCATTGCCGACGGAGGCTCTGCCAACCGACAACTTGGAAAATGAATACATGAACGGCGACGAGCCAGCAGAAAACGTACCGATGACGCATCCAAACCGTAACGTCGACAAGTCCGACAACGGCAAAGGATCGTACGCATAACACCTGTCTTCCCCTATACAAAAGGCCTCACAGTTGCTGACTGTGAGGCCTTTTGTATAGGGGATTTGCTCAGCCGACGATTGAGTCGCAAACGTAGGTTGGAATGATCCCCGTACTGCGAATCAACAGTTCCGCATCGTCGGGCTGCGTATTTCCGGTAAGAACAAGCACCGTATCCAGCCCAAACTTATTACCACCGAGAATATCCGTTTTCAGCGTATCGCCAACCATCAGAATATCGCTGCGCGTAATACCCTTTGCCAGTTCCTGCACTCGTTCATAGGCAAACATAAATAGCTGCGCGTCGGGCTTACCGAAGTTGATAAACTGCTTGCCAACAATTGCTTCAATCATCCGGGCAACAGCACCGATAGCGATGGAAATGCGCGTCTTTGAGGTTGGGTAAGTCGCGTCAGTGTTAGCAACGATGACCGGGATATTGCGTTTCCGCAGCAGATTGACCGTTTTGGTGATGTCGGTATTCCAGTCGAAGCCTTCATCGTCGAGCAATACCAATGCGTTGATATCCGCCACGTCTTTCAGATCGACTTCACTGATGGGCAATGTTTTCAGATCGGCCGTTTCGAGGTAATGTGCCGAGTTTGCCGTTCCCAGATACGCTACCGTGCCATGATGTACTTTCAGATCGAGGTAGTCGCGGGCCAGCATTCCCGACGAGATAATTCGGTCGGGCGTGATGGCGAAAAAATTCTGGCGGTAGTACGATTCAGCTAATTGCACCGGACTGCGCGACGCATCGTTGGTTAACACGTAAAACTCCTTTCCTTCGCGCTGAAGCCAGTCAAACGTATCCTGAATTCCTGGCAGAATACCTTCCGCATTCTTTAGTACCCCAAACGCATCGAAAAAGATGAATTGATAGTTGGCAGCAACGGCTTTAAACGAAGACAGATCCATTAATACGGTTTACAGTTTGTAGTTTACGGTTTACAGTTCCTAAACAGCGGGACGCTGGCGGAGACGTATTCCTTACAGATTCAATGCCCGCAGTAGCTTATCGACGTCGAAGGTGTCGATCGACGGGAAATGTAACTCATAGGCCTCCCGCTGCAGCTTGATCGCATACGTCCGGTGGAAAAAATAGCGGCCGTATTTGATGACGTAATTGAGCAGAAAAAAGCGGTAGGCTTCGGGTAAGAATCGAATTTCGTTTTCCGTCAGCGGATACGCTTTGTGGTATTCCTGCAGGAACATAATGAATCGATCTTCCATCAACGGACCGATGTGGTAACTAAACACGGTGCGGTCGCCAATATCCGACACGACACGACTGAAGAAATAGAAATCGAGCACCCGGTAGCTGATGCGGAACCAGTCGTAATCCCAGCGCGAGTACAATTCCAGGTTTTCCGTCACAGAGAAATTGCCGATGTTCCAGTCGACAAAGACAGGCATGGTTTCAACGGAGCCGGCAACCAGCCGCTGCCGATTTTGTAAAAAAATGTCGCACTGCTTCCGGAGTTCATCGATATGCATCCGGTGTTCGAACTGCCCCGTTTCCGAGTCAAGAAAGTCGAGCAAGTCCCAGATATCGGACCGCATTGTTTTAGATGACTTGGGTAGTACGGTGCTTACCCGTGAGCAGGCTTTGTGGAATAGCGCAATCTCCCGGCCCAGCCGTCGAATCTGTGCTTCATCCAGCCGGCGGGGAAGCCTGGATACGCTCCGGATAGGATTGTAAAAAACGACCCACGCATCGACAAAACCATCTTTATGCCGGTATGTATACACCTGTCCGTCGCGCAGCAGCGACTTGGCCAGTACATTCTCAAACGGATATAATAGGTTGTTGGACAAGGCATGAATAATTCGGTGATCCTCAACGAATTGTTCGTACGACCCAAAATACGACAGCTTGGCGATGATCGAATTACCATCGTCAAAGGTCACTTTGAACACGTGGTTGGTCGACACTTTCGCGCTGATGTCGGTGATCGACTGAATCGGTACCGATGCATCGAAGCCTGCCCAAGCCGCCCGTATTATTGTGGGATAATCAACTAGACGCATAATCAGATAATTTCAAAATACCGCTTCAGTTCCCAGTCGCTGACCTGCCGGGCATACTGCCGGGCTTCCCAATCGCGGGTGCGGGTGTAATAGTCGACAAAATCAGCCCCGAACAGGTCGACCGCAATCGGCGAATTGGCCATTTTTTGTGTAGCATCGGCCAGATTGCCGGGCAATACGCCGTGCTGCTTATCGGTATAGCCGCTACCCGTCGACGGATCGATGTCGAGCGACAGCTGATGCCGGATACCGTACAGCCCCGACGCCAATGCAGCGGCAATGGCCAGATATGGGTTTGTATCAGCACCCGACACGCGGTGTTCGACACGGGTATATGCTTCATTTCGGTTTAGCACACGCAGCGCCGTCGTTCGGTTGTCGAGCGACCAGGTGACCGTTGTCGGTGCCCAGGCTCCTTCGACCAGTCGCTTGTAGCTGTTCACCGTTGGAGCAAACATAGGTGTGATGTGCGGCAGACAGTGCAGTTGCCCCGCGATAAACTGCTGCATCAACGGACTGATTCGGTCGGGTTGATCGGCATCGAAGAACAGGTTTTTCGAGCGGTCGGGTGTCCACAGACTTTGATGGATGTGCCCGCTGCAACCCGGCAGATCGGCATTCCACTTCGCCATAAACGTCGCGATGATGCCGTGCCGGTACGCAATTTCCTTGACTGCCGTCTTGAACAGCGTGGCTTTATCAGCCGCCCGGACCACTTCGTCGTGCAGGATAGCCGCTTCGTAAACGCCCGGCCCGGTTTCGGTATGCAGTCCTTCCAGCGCAATGTCGAAATTGGTCAGGCCGTCGAACAGGTCGTTATTGAATGCGTTTTCCAGCGACGGGCGCAGCATCGAATAGCCGAACATGCCCGGCGTCAGCGGCTCCAGATTCCGAAAGCCTTTCTGTTGCAGGCTTTGGGGCGTCTCGCGAAAATTGAACCACTCGAACTCCTGCGCGTATTCGGCATGGTAACCCATGTCACGACATTGGGCCGCAATGCGTTTGAGGAGACTGCGCGGACAGGCCGGCCAGTCGGGCGTATCGCCGGGTTGACTGAAATCAGCCAGGAAAAACGGAATATTGGCCTCCCACGGCACCTGTCGCAGCGTACTTAGATCGAGCCGGACGGGCGCATCAGGATACCCCGACTGCCAGCCGGTCAGCGAGCCATTGTCATAGGGGGCGTCGGTACAATCCCAGCCCCAGACCACGTCGCAGAACCCATAGCCATCGGTCAGGCCGTCGCGGAATTTCTGTTTGCTGATAATTTTTCCGCGCAGTACACCGTCGATGTCGGCAAACGCATATTTCAGTTTCTGGCCGTCTGTCTGCGCAATAAAGTCGATAGCCGCTTGTTTATTCATGTCAAAAAAGCTCGGTTTAGGCTGCCAGCACACCCCATCGGCCCCGAAACGCCGTGGTAAACAACGGATGGCGAAAGTACTATTTTACCCGAATAGTTTCGCGTTTCAACGCATCAGTATGGCTGTCATACAAAAAGCCAGCCCACGTCGGTGAGCTGGCTTTTTGCGCGTAGGCTGAATGTGTAGCCGGTCCGGGCTACCGCTACCCAACGGTAATCGACTGCGCGGGTTTGTTGGTTTCCGGGTTCTTCGGCAACGTCACGGTCAGAATACCATCGGTGTAGGTTGCCGAAATCTGGTCGACCAGTACTTTGCCGTTGAGCTGAAACTGCCGCTCGAAGCCACGCGGGCTGAACTCCTGATAGGTGTAGCCACTGCTGGTCGATTCTGAACCAGCCTGTTCCGAACCCGGATAGGCAATCGTTAGTACGTCGTTTTTAACGGCCAGCGTTACGTTTGCCTTGTTCAGACCAGCCGCGTAAAGCGAAATCGTAAACGCGGCCTCGGTGTCTTCGATATTGATGGGTGGCTGGCCGAACGCAGCCATACGACCGCCCCAGAACTTCCCGAAGTTACCGCGTCCCCACGGACCGCCAAATCGTCCGCGCCCCATCGATCCGCAACCCCCTTTATGGCCTGACTGAAATTCTTGCTTATTAACCATGACTATGTGTTCGTTTGTGTGTGTTTACTGATACTGGCTGAATTAGCCAATTTGAATGACCCGATCATACGCCATGCGCTGCACGGGCGTCCGATAAGACGGATTATCGATGGCAATGACAGGACTCGCCTGCCAGCCGCCCCGGCCAACCTGACCAAACAGCCGACTCGCCAGCCGGGCGCCAACAACCCGCACCAGCAGGCCTACGGCTACGGCTACCAGCAGCAGCTTTAGTAAAACAGTTAGGAGAAAGAGGGCTAGTCCGGCAACCAGTACCAACCCGCCTATGCGCCACATATTCATTTCGTTCGCTTGTTTATAGGTCAACCAGCGGCCAACAAACTAACTCGTTAGTATCAGGTGCGCACCCGTGTGTTTGCCGCTTTACAGTATAGTCGCGGCAGAGCGGTCAGATATTTTACCGGTATCGAAAGTTTTTTCTAAACACGGAGGAAATGGAGGTTTCACGGAGCGAACAGAGTTTTTACTATTCCGGCTGCTGTCACCTCCATTGCCGCGTTAAGCGCTGGACTTTCTCCAGGATGCTTTATGTATTTGCTGGTTACGAACAGTAACGAAAACGTATGTACGTCCTTTAGTGATAAGCCCCCACTCGACCGGACATGCCGTTGTATTTTTGGGGTGTAGTAGCCACTTCGCATGCGGAAAATCGTTTCCATCAGTCTGTTCATCCTATTACTCTGCCACATCCTGGGCTACGGGCTGTCGGCGGTCAGTAGCTGGTGGCAGGAAGAAACTACGTTGATGGAGCGGCTGGCGGTTTACCGAACGACCGATAGTCTGATCGAGTTTCAGGTTCCGCTCGCTGATTCTACCCAGGCGGTGTCGGCCA
>JAKONH010000590.1 GCA_022702045.1 Spirosomataceae bacterium | reverse complement strand
CGTAATCAAAGTTGAAATGCTCCGTGATGGCTCGGTAGAGTTCGTACTCTTTCCGACCACCCTCTTTTGTGGCAAAGGGGAAATGGATGGCGATCCACTGGGGCTGATCGGTTTTGGCTTTTTCGTAGATTGATGGCTCGTAGGTGTACACGCCGTATTCATGCTTCAGATTCTTACTGAAGACGTCAATACTGAATGGGTCCAGCGAGTTAGTGACAGTATGGATCGTTGGCTGCATATCCCTGATGACGGCCGGCTCGTTCAAGCGACTGGCGTACTGCTCGCGCAACGCTTTTAGCCTTTCCCGGTATTTTTTTACGTTCTCCTGCTCCGAAGCGAATACCTCATTACGTGATTTTTCGTCGCTGTACTGAGTCGTAATCTCCTTTTTCTTTTCCTGTAGATGCCGATCAAACGATTCATCCGACAGTTGAATAAACTCACCTTTGGTCAATTGCCGAATCGGAAGTGTATTACCCGGAGCCAGATACACCGTCAAGCCTCCACTGTTGACAGTTGTCAGGTATTGGTGAACGCGTGGGTGAATTTTCGGATCGGACCCGTTGAAGCGCTCTACCCAAAACTTAGTATCCATATACCCGTCGGGTAGTTTGGTAAAAACGTATTGCGATGGTGTGTTGAGGTAGTAAGCCGGATTGATGTCGAACACCACGTTGGCCGTAATGTAGAAAGGCACCCAAGTTTCTGGCACCGGTTTTAGGTTCCCCTGCTTGTCACGCACGTTGAGCCAAGCACTGTACGCCAGAAACTCGACCCCGTACCCATGCGGTACGTGCTGGCCTTTTTTGGCGTAGTACCGCTTTTTATACGTACCAATGCCGCCAACGGGCGTATAGGTCTGCTGCATCCACTGAACAAACAGATTGTTGATCTCCTGCTGACGGATCGAAAACGTATGCCCTTCTATCGGCACGGGTTTAACCGGTTTGTCGGCGGGCGTCAGTTTTGTGTACCAGCCGATGACGCTATCTTCAACCATTTGCTCTTCCGAACGTTGGGCGATGACATCGGAAAAGCCATAAAGAAGCAGCAAAAGGAGGGTCGTATATTTCATGGTCATGATGTTACGGGTCGGCCTTAAAAGTAAAAAGCAGTTCGCTTATTTTGTATGATTGGCCCTTGGTTTCTAACGATCCCGACAATCGTTATATGGCTGACAGTAGTTTCCCAAAGTAGCAAAGCTGTGTCAGTGAACTCATAAAGAGTTTGCAGCGTGAATAAACGACTAAACTTCTACTATAAGACGCCAGGTATGCTGCTCCGGGCCGGGGACCAACCCATTCAAGCGTCAGACGCCAGCGTTGGCGTAGCTGAGCTGGTACGGGAATGGGCGGCAATATGATTTAAATTTCATGTAATTTACAGGCATGGCAAATCCACTGCTTATCATTGCCCGGTTTGAATTTTTCTACCAGTTTCGGCAACCCGTTTATTACGCATTTATCCTGCTTAGTGTCAGTCAGGGGATTTGGTATAGCTACCAGATTGAGTCGTTTTATGCGTATGCCGACCCGGCGGTAACTACCTATCTGGTCCTGTCGTCTCTGGGAAGCGGACTGGCTTCGTCGGTGGTACTTTTAGTGGGTCAGTCACTTACTAAAGACCTTGATTTTCGCGCGACATCTTATCTGTACAGCCTGCCCATCACCAGCCGGCTGCACTTCGCAGGGCGATTTATAGGCGTCTTTGTCAGTGCGTTGCTGCTAGGGCTATGCTACCCAGTAGGCGTCGCGGCTTACTGTATCGGTACGGAAACTGCGGTACCCTGGCTGGCCTTGCTGGATGGTTTCGCGCGACTTGTTACTGAAAACATCTTCATTGTCAGCAGTATCACGTTCGCCCTGACCGTCTGGTTTCGTAGTCTGCGTGGGGCCTACGTTGCGTTATTTCTGGTCGTATTCTATTTCCTGCTGACAGAGCAAGCGGCAACGACTACTGTCTCATCCGATCTGTGGCAACTGCTCGATCCGTTCGGCGTGGACATGGCGCGGGAGTCGGCAGGCGACTTGCCGTTCAGCGATGACCCAACCGGCTTCCTGTCGTTTATCGACCTGTTTTTCGTCAATCGAATACTTTGGCTCGGCTTTGCCTTAGGATTACTTGCTCAGGCAGAAAGCCGCTTCTCCTTCCATTATTTCATGACTCCGTCAGGTCGCACCCAGCCTACCCGTTCGGAAGATCACCCGCCCACTTCCCAATCGCCTGTAGGCGCTCTTCCGGCATTTCGCCCGCAGTTTACGCCACCTATTACGGTGGCAACGCTGTTCTGGCTGGTCCGGTGGGAAGTACGCACCTTACTGGTACAACCACTTTTTAGCCTGACAGCAGGATTACTGATCGGACTAGCTGTGTTACTGGCAACGGTACTACAGGTCAACCCTGATTTTCCGACGCTGCCCACCACAGCGCAAATGACCGCTCTTCGCCTGCCGATGGATCTGTTTATCGGTGCCTTTCTGCTGGTCATGACGACGGAACTGCTATTTCGCGAGCGAACGATTGATTTCTGGCCTATCTATAACACACTTCCACAAGCCAGTTTCGTGCTGCTCCTGCCCAGATTGGGCGCATTAGTTATCACATCGGCTGCGTTTACCAGCGTACTCTTCTTAACGGGTGTGAGTATTGAGCTTAGCCAAAATTTCCCCGACATCGACTGGCATCGGTACGCCAGCGATTTGATGGGAGACAGTTTCCCACGCTACTGCCAGTTGATTTGTCTAGGCGCTAGTGTCAGCAGTCTGGTGAACGACCGGTTACGAAGTCACCTGGCAAATCTGCTCCTGTTCGGCTTGTTCGTGTTTATCAACGTTCAGCACGCCAGTAATTTGAGTTGGTTTTCCTATAGCTTTCTGCCCGGTTCGGTAACCTATTCCGACCTGACAGGCTATGGATCGGCCACTCCGTTACGACTATCGGTACAACTGCTCTGGTGGGCAGTTGCGGTGCTGTTGCTGACCGGGTTTCTAATTACCTGGAATCGGGGCGTCGATGCAGCAATTTCGCAGCGGTCGGCTCACTGGCTAACGCGCATCAATGACTCATACCTCCTGCCGCTCGTCGTCGGAGCGGTTTCGGCTATTGGTCTGGCTATCTGGCAAATTGACCGTGTACAGAATGAGCCACTGTTTCGACCAGTGACTCACTACAAGACTCACCATGTTTGTATAACATCGCCGGCGGGTCACCGGATAGCGATTCACGTTCAGTATCACCATCCGTACCAAATTCCGCACATGGTACAAGCGACCGTAGCCGCCCTGAACAAGGGTGAGAAGCTATTTGGGCCTTACCCATTCTATGTCCTTTGGCTCACTGAAACCCCGGCCTCGCAGCCAGCTACCCGATCGGCACCCGGTCGGATCTGGCTATCGGAACAACACGGCTGGATCGCTGACAACCGACAACCCGACAAAACGGATTATATCGACTATATACTTGCCAGAGAAATCTTCCGTCAATGGCTCGACCATCGATTACAGCCAGCCAGTACAGCCGGTTCGGGTTTTATCCGAACCGCTCTGCCCGAATACCTGGCACTGCAGCGCGTACGCGAACAATACGGCAACGACCGGATGCGGGACCGGCTGGCACAACGAGCCATAACCTACGCCCGAAACCGCCGTGCCCAGCATACAGTTGAAAACAGCCCTATTCTGTCGATCGACGATGCAACCAACCAGTACCGAACGCCATTACTACTGGCCAGCATTGGTCAGGTATGGGGCGACAAACCGCTGAGTTATACGATCAGCCAGTTTTACCGCGCGACGGTTGACAAGCCAGGTTCGGCGACGGCATCCGGGTTTGCCCAGATCATGGCCCGTCAGTTACCCGACACGTTGTCTTATCTACAAACGTACTTTACCGACAGACTCGAATTTGACTTAAAAATCGGAACCGTAACGCGCTTTGCCGACGGCTTGCGAGTCGGGATACGGTCATTAAAATGGCAAGTGGAACCAAATCAAAAACGACTCCCTTTACCGGCAACCGACTATTTGCCGCTAGTATTACTAGACGCTGATGACAAAGCCATATATCGTAAGCTAGTTCAGCTTGAGACTGATCAATCAGTTGTCGTACTGCCGGCTTTGGCTAATGCCAAAAAGGTGGCTATCGATCCGATAGGCACCTGGCCTGAGCCAACCAAGCGCGACAACGCCAAAATACTCTGACATCCCATACTGAATAAACTCGTTCGGATTCACCCCCATGAACCATAGATTCAGGCGGCCATTCCGGCTATTCAGCAACAAATCATCGGCAAAAAGCGGCTTTTTTCGTAGCTTCGGGTTGTTTCGTACCATTAACCCGAATCCGCTTCATGCAACGACTTCTATTGGCCCTGCTGCTGACTCCCCTCTTTGTCACAGCCCAGAAACGGCCGCTCAATGCGTCTGACTACGATCGCTGGCAAAGCGTTCGGGCAGAGAAGATATCAAACGACGGCCGCTGGCTTGCTTACCAGATCGACCTGCAAGAAGGCGATGGCCGACTGGAGGTGACACCGGCGGGTCAGGCCAAGCCCAAGTATACGTTCACTCGGGGCTACATGGCGCAGTTCACCCCCGACAATCAGTTTCTGGTGATGCGGCTGAAAGCCCCGTATACCGATACCCGAAAGGCTAAGCTGAAAAAGAAAAAAGCCGACGAACTACCCCGTGACAGTATGGTTGTTCTGAACCTGTCGACGGGCAAAACAATCAAACTTCCCAACGTAAAGTCGTTTACGCTGGGCAAAGACGCCGGCAACTGGGTTGCGGTGTTGCAGGAGCGTAAAGACGAAAAATCGGGACGCGAGCCGGCGTCGGCCCGGCCGGCACCGCGCCGGGATACGAAAGACACGTTGAACCCGCTGCCGCCCGTATCGACAACGGCAACGGCCCGGAAAAACGCGCGCAAACCCAAAGGCGACGATCTGGTGCTGCTCAACATGGCCGATGGTACCCGCCGAACAACCCGTTATGTGTCGGGCGTTGCCGTTGCCGATAATGGCCGCGTAATTTTCTACAGTAAAGATTCCGCCAGCGACTCGCTCAAGACCGGCGATGCGCCCGTTCCCGGCGTATTCATGTTCTCGCCTGCAACCGGTCAGACGACGCTGGTCGACACGAGTTCGACACGCAAGATTTACAAAGGGCTAACGGTCGACAAGACGGGGCAGCAACTAGTGTGGATGGCATCGGCCGACAGTGCCGGTTCCGACGTGAAGGTGTTTACGCTGTACTACAAAAATCTTCAGCCGGCCACGCCTTCGAAAGGCAAACGGGCGAAGATGACCCCGCTCGAAGCGCCCTTCCGCATACTGGCCGACACAACGACGAAAGCGTTGCCCAAAGGCTGGTCGGTAAATGAATACCGCGAACCGAAATTCTCCGACGATGGCAAGCGGCTTTACTTCTCGACCTCACCTATTGCGCCCAAACCAACGAAGGATACGCTGACGCCCGACGATGAGAAGGTAAAAATGGACATCTGGAGCTGGACCGACACGCGGCTACAACCCATGCAACAGAAGCGGCTCAAGGAAGAAAAGGAACGTGGCTTTCTAACGATGTTCGACTTACCCTCGGGCAAAACCATTCCGCTCGCCAGCCGCGAAGTGCCTACGGTTTCGTTCGACCCAAAAGTCAACGCCCGCTACCTGCTGGGTTTGAGTGACCTACCCTATCAGGTGCAGGCATCCTGGGACCCCGGTCATACGGACCTGTACCTGATCGACGCGCAAACGGGCGAGAAGAAACGCATTGCCAATGATGCGATGGCATCGCAGCCCAAGCTGTCGCCGGGCGGCAAGTATGCTTACTGGTTCGATGAGCGCGACTCACTCTGGCGCGCCTGGGACATTGCCGCCAATAAGCGCATCGACCTGACGAAAGGACTGCCCAGCAAATTCTTCGACGAAGAACACGACACGCCAAATCTGCCCGGCGCATACGGGTCGGCGGGCTGGACCAACGACGACAAGCATGTCTGGCTGTACGATCGGTACGATATCTGGCAGATCGATCCGGCGGGCCGGGAAAAGCCATTGAACCTGACGGCGGGCTGGGGTCGCAAAAACCGTATCCGGCTGCGTTATGCCGAACTCGACAACGACGATACGCCCGGCCGGTTTGCGCCCGAAAAAGCCATCGACCCCAAAACCGAGCTATTCCTGACCGGTATCTGGGAAAGCGATAAATCAACGGGGATTCTGAAAAGCAAAAACGGACTGGCTGCCAGTGAGCCGACCACGCTGACCCATAGCAACCACCGGTATTTTGGTCTCAACAAAGCGAAGAATGCCAGTACGATGACCTTCTATCGGGGCAGCTTTCAGGAACCGACCAATCTGTTTCGCACCGACACCACACTGGCTTCGCCCGTACAGCTGACCCGCACTAATCCGCAGCAGGACAGCATTCGCTGGGGCTCGGTCGAACTGGTAAAATGGATGGGCACGAACGGCGTATCGCTGGAAGGGCTGCTCTTCAAACCGGAAGGGTTCGACCCGAAGAAGAAGTACCCCATGCTGACGTACTTCTACGAACGCAATGCCGAAACGCTGAACGACTACCGCGCGCCGTCGCCCAGTCGCTCGACCATTAATATACCCTACTGCGTCTCAAACGGCTACCTCGTCTTCGTTCCGGATATCGTCTACACCACCGGACAGCCGGGACCGAACGCCTATGATTGTATCGTACCGGGCGTACTGAGTCTGATCGATCGGGGCTTTGTCGACCGCGACCGGCTGGGTGTTCAGGGGCAAAGCTGGGGTGGTTACCAAACAGCTTACCTTATCACCCGTACCAACCTGTTCCGCGCGGCTGAAGCCGGTGCACCCGTTGCAAACATGACGTCTGCGTACGGCGGTATTCGCTGGGAAACGGGGATCGTGCGGCAGTTTCAGTACGAGAAAACGCAGAGCCGAATCGGTGGTACGCTCTGGGACCGTCCCATGAAC